>JADFKI010000100.1 GCA_022565015.1 Chloroflexota bacterium | reverse complement strand
CATCTCTAGATTTGCCTCGTGAGACGTGTCGACGAGCAGGTCGGGGTCTTCGAATCCCGCCAGGTAGGAGATGCCCGTCCGCAGGGCGTCCATCGCCACGGTGGACTTGGGCATATGCTCGAACAGTCGATAGAGGTCCTCGGGAATCTCGGCATTGGCCGTCAGCGCGTCGCAGAACTCTCGCGCCTCAGCCTCAGAGGGAAGCTTTCCGTATATGACAAGGTAGGCCACATCGGTGTAATTGAGATTCTGGGCCAGCTCGATGAGGTCGTATCCCCTCACGAGTATCTGCTCGATGTCGACATCCAGGTACGAAACGCTTGTCTCGGTCGCGATGACGCCGTCAAGTCCGGGGCTATACGGTGGCGTAGTCATTTTGCTCCTCCTGGTTAGCGGGCCTTCGCCTCTCGCGAGAGGTCGCGGTCCAGCTCTTCGTATCGGTCGTAGTCGATGAGGTCGTATAGCTCGCTCCGGGTCTGCATGCGGTCGAGCCAGTCCTCCTGCGTGCCGTTCCGCTTGATGTCGGTAAGCACCAGCTCCGTCGCCTTCGCGGCCACTCGCAGCGCCGTCACCGGAAAGATGACGATGCTGTATCCGAGCTCGTGAAAGCGCTGCACGCTGAGGTACGGCGACTTACCGAACTCCGTCATGTTGGCCAGCATGGGCCCGCCGACGGCGTCCGCGTAGGTCTTGAACTCTTCTTCCGACTGCATGGCTTCGGGGAATATAACGTCTGCGCCCGCCTCCCGACAGATGCGGCCCCGGCGTATTGCCTCGTCCATGCCTTCGATCGCACGAACGTCGGTGCGGGCTATGATGAGCATGTCGTTTCTCGCCTGGACCGCCGCCGCGATCTTCTCGCCAAAGGCCTCCGCGCTGATGACGGTCTTGCCGTCGAGATGACCACAGCGCTTCGGCAACACCTGGTCTTCGATCTGGACCGCCGCCGCGCCCGTCGCCTCCAGGTCCTTCACGGTCCTGATGACGTTGATTACCTCGCCAAAGCCCGTGTCCGCGTCGACGATCAACGGCAGCCTCGACGCCTTGACGACCCACCGCACGGCGTCGGTCAGCTCGTCGAGAGTGAACAGGCCGATGTCGGGTATGCCGAGGGATGCCGAGAAGGCCGCGCCGGAGAAATACAGCGCGTCGAAGCCTATCTTGCGCGCCATGATGCCCGTCATGGGATTGAAGACGCCCGGGACCGCCAACGTCTCGCCGGACTCGATTAGAGCGCGGAGCCGCCCGGCATGGTTTTCACCCGCTCCGTCATCGAGCATCCACGTCATATTCGAATCGCCTTCATGAGCTCATCCAGGTCCTTCTGCTCGTCCAGATGCCAGATGAGGTCTATCACCCTGTCCGTCTGACTCTCTACCCAAAGCTCTTCGACGTTGAGGCGGAACTTGGCCACGGTCTCGTCGTCCGTCATCCTGTTGTTGGCATGCCCCCTGGGATAGCTGACCACCTTCGTGAAGACGCCGCCGTCCTTGGTCCGAACGGTCACGCGATTGGGAATCCCGTCGGGATAGCCCTTCGTGAGCTCATCGTCCTCTTCCAGGGTCATGCTCTTGAGCAGTCTCTTGATATCCGGGTCCCGTAGCCTCTCCTGAGAGAAGGAGTGCTTGGTTATCGTCCCGTCCAGCAGGGTCGCCGCGACGATGTACATGATCGAATGGTCGGCGGTCTCGCGGGTCTTGGGCTCCCACTTCTCCTGGTCCTTGGCGATGATCTCGTAGGAGACCTTGAAGGTGTCCAGATGTATGGACTCGATACGCGAGGGGTCGCCACCAAGCTCTTCCCTGATGTCCACGGCGGCGTCCACGGCGCTCTGGGCGTGATACTCGACGGGCCACTTCTTTAAGTAGGTGTCCTGAATCCTCGTCGGGGCGGCGTTGGTCTCCAGGGACTTGAGTGCATTCATGTCGAAGGGGTTGCCGCCCAGAAGCTGCACGAAGAAACCCATCTCGCCCTCGAAGGGGCTGAATGGTCCCGTGAGACCCTGTCGGGCCACGAGGCTGGCAAAGACCGCGTTCCTGACCGAATTGGCGGCGGCCGCGCCCTTCCACATGGATAGCTCGCCCGCTCTGGTCTGCCGCATGGACGCGTGGGGCACGCTTGCAATGGAGATGGTCTGCTCGATCTCGTCCACCGAGAGTCCCAGGAACCTGCCCGCGCCACAGGCCGCGCCAATCCCCGTATAGACGACATGGTCCCACTGGTACGCCCGCACGCTGGCGGCATCGCAGAGATTGACCGCGACCTCGTAGGCTGCGGCAATGGCCGGGAAAATCTCGCGAACGGGTCGACGCGTCCACTCGCACAGCGCCATGATGCCTGGAATCATGTCGCTGGGATGTAGCGGCTCCAGGGAGAGATAGGTGTCGTTGAAATCCAGGTAGCGCACCATCAGGCCGTTGGCGAAGGTCGCCACCTCTGGCGGGACCTTTACCGGAGTGCCCCACACGGTCGCGCCGTTCTCCATCGGGAGCTCGTACGCGTAGAGACGCGCCGCCTTCGGGGCGTCCTCAGCGAACGCGGCGATGGATACGCCTATGTTGTCGAGGACCCTGCGCTTGACCTCATGGATGGTCTCGGGGGGCAGGTCCTCCCAGCTGACGTTGTGAGAGTACTCCGCAAATAATTTGCTGTACCTATCTGACATTCCGGATTCCTTTTTTCAAGTAATAATCGCACGCTTTCGGCCTGAGCAACCTACAACTTCAAGGCGATGCGACGGTTCCGGCAGCACTATCATAGTTGGCGTCGCCGCGCCTTTCAATAGCGCCGGAAGACCAAAGCGAAAATCGATGGGACTGGGGTTGGGGAGCGGTCCTAGCCTACGCCCTCTGAGCGCAGAATATTGCGAGCGATGATGACGCGCTGTATCTCCGAGGTGCCTTCATATATCTCGGTGACCTTGGCGTCGCGGTAGTAGCGCTCGACGGGCATCGGCGAGAAGTAGCCGACGCCGCCGTGTATCTGCACGGCCCGGTCGGCGGCCTCGACCGCGATGCGTGACGCGAACAGCTTCGCCATCGAGGCCTCGGTGACGAAGGGCTTGTCCTCGTCGCGCAGCGTGGCGGCGTTCCAGACCAGCAGGCGCGCCGCCTCTATGTTGGTGGCCATGTCTGCAATCATCCACTGAATGCCCTGAAAATCGGCCAGGTGCTGACCAAAGGCCTCACGCTGCTTCGCGTAGCTTACCGCGGCCTCGTAAGCTGCCTGTGCGATGCCCACGCTCTGCGCGGCGATGCTTATTCGGCTGCTGGTGAGAACGTTGAGCGTCTCCCTGAAGCCTTCACCTTCTTCGCCCATTCGGTTCTCGACGGGCACGGGGCAGTCCTCGAAGACCACCTCGGCTATCGAAGAGGCCCTCATGCCCATCTTGCCGTGGAGGGGATTCACGGTCAGTCCGGTGGAGTCGCCCTCCACTATGAGCGCGTCGATGCCCTTGCTCCCCAGGCTGCGGTCTTGGGTCGCCAACACGACGAGCGTGTGTGCCTCGGGGGCGTTGGTTATGAAGGTCTTGGTGCCGTTGAGAAGATAGGTCCCGTCTTTTCGCGTCGAGGTTGTTCGCAATGCCGCGGCATCGCTTCCCGAGCCGGGCTCCGTCAGACAGAACGCGCCCACGTGCTCGCCGTGTGCAAGCGGTGGTATGAACTGGCTCTTCTGGCCCTCGGTGCCGAACGTGTCAATGAACTGCATGCACAGGGACAGATGCGCGATATACGTCACGCTGGTGGCTGCGCACGCCCGAGCTATCTCCTGCACCACGAGAACGAGCTGTCGGGTCGTGCCGCCGCTGCCGCCGTACTCCTGGTCAATCGTAAGGCCCAGCAGGCCCATGTCGGCGAGGCCCTTGAAGTTGTCCCAGGGGAACTCCGGGTTCTGGTCGAGGTCCGCGGCCCGCGGAGCCAGCTGCTGGTCGGCGAAGTCCTTAACGGCGTTCTTGAGCAGCTGCTCCTCTTCACTTAAAAGGACTGTTGTCATGGGCTTCACCTTTTTGAGTTTTTTCTGATTGGTCTCGCGGAGTCTAAAGGCACCATAAACCCGAGACTTAATCCAGCCTCAACCACTTACATGAGATACTTCGTCAAGTAAACGCAGACTTCTGTCCACGACCTCTCGCTTCCATCCCTGTCAATATAAACCCCGCCGGTCTCGTATCGGCCGGTTCCCGTTTCACGGTATCCCAGGCGCAGGTAGAATCTTCGCGCACGAGGATTGTCTACACCAACGCCCAGTCCGATCCGAGTATTGCCTCTCTCGACGGCGGTCTGCTCGGCGCACTCCAGCAGGCGGGTTCCGATGCCGTTGGAACGATAGTCGGGGATTACGAAAAGGTCTTCAAGGTCAGGGCAGTCTTCAATATCCGGAGCCAAGGGATCGTCGGCGGTTCCCCGCCACTTGAGCAAAAGATGACCTACGGGCAAATTACCATTCCATGCCACCAGATAGACGGCTTCACCTTTTTCCTGCCTCGTAAAGCGTTCGCTATGCTTCTCAGGAGCGGCCCAGTCGAAGGCGATGCGCTCCTCCACGATCGCAAGGTCTTCGGCGGCTATCGGCCTTATTCTAACAGTAATCACTTGCGACGTAGGACTCCTCACAAGGCACTTGGCCGCATCCTGACCACTAGCGCCGGCGGCAGCTCGCGGAAGTTGTCCCAGTCCAGAGGCAGACTGGGGGACGCGTCCTTTTCGAACACGGGCTCCTCTATGCCGTCCATGACGAGCCCCACTTCAAGAAAGGACCCCAGGAGCGCGTGCAGCGGCCTGTGAAAGTAGTGTTGAGGCACCGGCTGACCGATCATCGCAACGCCCTTATAGATTTTCGACTCTATGTACTGATAGACCTTCACGCCGTACCTGTCCACGACCTCGCCGCCTGATTCCTCCCGTTCCACAAATCGCGTGAGACCCTCCGGTGTGCTGAAGCAGGGGTGCATCGTCGAAAACACGAAGCGGCCACCCGGCTTCAAGAGCGCCCTGGCCACCCTGGCCAGCGGTTTGATGCTAGCCATATCCATGATTGCCATCGTGCACACGACGGCATCGAAGGCAGCGACGCCCAGGGCGAGAAGTTGGCCTTCGTCGGTCGCATCCACGACCCTGTACTCGATGGGCTCCGCGCCCTCCTGAGGCCGCTGTCTGGCGTTATCGATCATGCGCCGAGAGACGTCCGTCGCCAGCACGCTCGCGCCAAGCTCCGCCATCTTTCTGTCGAACTGGCCGTTTCCGCAGGCAACGTCCAGGACGCGGTCGCCTCGCTTCAGGTCCAGCATTCGCAGCTGAGAGGGCTCGATGAGCTGCTTGTGAAAGCTGTTGCCCTCGCCCATGCGGCTGTCCCAGAAGTCGGCGTTGGCGTCCCAGATCTCGCCGGCCTCGTCATTCAGCGATCGAAACTCGCTCAAAACGGCTACCCTCCGAAGTCCGATTTCCCGTTAGAATTATAGCGCCAGTGGGGGCCCTGGTATCTGATTGACACCGGACGGGGCCATGCCTAAAATCAAGACTGGTCTTGTATTAGGCCGAGAAATGCTGAAGCCTCCCGCTACAAAGGTGATTTTGCATGGAGCAGAGGATAGTCTCAGGCGATTCCCAGGAAGGCGACAACACTCTCGATACGAGCCTCCGTCCCCGCAGCCTTGCGGAATATGTGGGACAGGACCTGATCAAGAGCACCCTCCAGATCGGCATCACAGCCGCCCGGCAGCGAGGCGAGCCCCTCGACCATCTCCTCCTCTACGGACCTCCGGGCCTGGGCAAGACGACTCTCGCCAACATCATGGCCACCGAGATGGGCGTTCAGATAAAGACGACTTCCGGACCCGCCATCGAGCGACCGGGGGATATGGTGGCGATTCTAACTCAGCTTCACCAGGACGACATCCTCTTCGTCGACGAGATTCACAGGCTCAGCCGTGTGGTAGAGGAGGTGCTTTACCCCGCTCTGGAAGACTTCTTCGTCTCGTGGGTGATCGACAAGGGCCTCAAGGCCCGGAGCATGAATCTCAGCATCAAGCCGTTCACGTTAATTGGCGCGACCACCCGGTACGGCATGCTCAGCGCGCCCCTGCGCAACCGGTTCGGCTCCGTTCATCGCCTGGAATTCTATGATAGCGCCGCCATGCGCACCATCGTCGAGCGCTCGGTGAGAATAATGGATATACAGGCAGAGCCGGCGGGCATTAAGGCCATCGCGAAAAGGGCCAGGGGGACTCCCAGGGTCGCCAACAGGCTGCTCAGGCGCGTCCGCGACTACGCGCAGGTCGTCGCCGACAACGTTATCACCGAGGACGTGGCCGACGCCGCGTTGGCCCAGCTCGAAGTGGACGACCTCGGCCTGGACAGCATCGACCGAAAAGTCATGCTCACCATCATCGAAAAGTTCGGCGGCGGACCAGTTGGCCTCGACACCATCGCCGCGTCCATAAGCGAGGAGTCAGAGACCATCGAGGACGTCTACGAGCCATATCTGCTCCAGCTTGGATTTCTGGACAAGACGCCCAGGGGCCGCGTCGCCACGCGTAACGCCTATGAGCATCTGGGCATCGAGTTCGAGGGCGACAAGAACGACACCCTGCAGCCCACCCTCTTTTAGAGCGACGACGAAGGGTTGACGAGACTTTCCACAGCATGAGCCGCTATAGAATCGGTCTCTGGTCCGCCATAGGCGCTCAAGTATTTACCTGGGCGGCGCTGGTCTTCCTGGCCCTATGGCCCTATACCTATCAGGGCGTTTCGGCCATAGCGGTCAATTCCAATCTTGAGAGCACCGCCGTGCTCCTGCGCGCGGAGCAACCCATATCGTTCGATCGGCAGAGCTTCAACGCGTCCCTGATCGAGGTAAACGGTCCCGGCGTACTTCTCGTATTGTTGGTTCCAGTCGCCATCACGGTCATCGCGCTCAGTGCCGTCGCCTTCCAGGGTCTGAATCGCCGCTTGCGATTAGGAATGCTGTGGGGGTCTGCCGTGCTCATGCTTGTCTTCTGCGCCCTTGCGCTGTTTTCCATCGGCATCTTCTACGTGCCCGCTACGGCCGCCCTCATCGTCGCCGCCATCGCCGGAATCGCGAGGCCAATGCCTCAAGGCCAGCACTCCATACCATAGAGCTGCCGTCAGATGAGATCGATATCGGCCCAGACGCCCGCGTGGTCCGACGGCCACAGCGTCGGGTCCGTCGGGCTGGGCTTGTTGAAGCAGACCATGCTCTCCCTGACCTCCAGGGCCCCCGAGACCCAGATGTAGTCGATGCACCTGTCGAGCCTGTCCCAATACGGATGCGACGGCTCTCCGTCCTCGTCCTCAAGCGGAGTGAAGGCCGTGGGTTCCGTCTGCGAGGGCTCGAAGTGCCCGGCCATGAGGGCGGCGGAGGGCGCGTCCAGGGTTGCGTTAAAGTCGCCGCAGACCACGCGAGCGTCCACGTCGTCCCTGGCGGAGACCCAATCAAGGAGCTGCTGCACCTGGTACAAACGAAGCGAGTCCTCGCCCCTGGACATGTACAGGTGCGTGACGTAGATATCAACCAGCCTGCCTTCTATGTCCAGGCGAGCGACCTGCGCTACGGAATCTCGGGCGCGGTAGTCGAGGTTGGCCGTCTCGACTATAGGGAATCGGGTCAGTATGGCCTCGCCGTCGACCCCGGACAGCGCCCCCGGCCTGGACTGCTGAACCAGGGCGTAATTCAGGCCGTGACGAGCCGAGGCCTCGGCCTGAAGCCAGCGGGCGGTCTGCCTGGGAATGCACACCTCGTTCAGGCAACAGACGTCGGGACGAATCTCCCCAAGCTGCTCGACGATGAGCTCGCGACGCGCGTCCCAGCGCTTGTGGTCCTGCTCCAGGTTCAGCGTCGCCACGCGGAAGGTCACGGAGCGCCTTCGTTTACCGGCATAGGGAATTCGCCCTGAACGGCATCTCTAGGCGACCCCTTGGGAACAAGCGCATTCGAGGTCAAGACAGCTCCATCCTTTCGAACGTGCAGCTCGCCCACGCCCGCTTCTTCGAGGCTCGGTCCGATGAGGAGATGGCGGTGGCACTTCGACGGGTCTTCCTCCGAGCACATGATCGCGGTTGTCGATCTCTTCGCCAGCTCAATTAGCTGCTTCAAGCCTTGCCGGTAGCTCTCTGACTTTGCGATCAAAGCGTAATCCGGAAGGCCGTCTGTCACGTAAAAGGCCGGCTCCGAAGGCTTTCCTCCCAGAGAGTCGCCCATGAAGACGTAATCGATATTCTCTGAAGCCAACAGTCCGGGCAGCCTTTTCCTGTTGGCAAACACCGCCCATCTGCTGTAAGGCCTGCTTCTTACATCTACCAAAAGCTGGATTCCGACACCATTCAACAGGGTTGAAAACAGCTCCCAGGTGTGGTTGCTGTGGCCTATCGTGTAGATGTCCATGGTCGCTTCCTACGTCCGCGAACTCGCTGTTGCGAAGGTCTTTGTGCAACAGCGCAATTGTATCACCGTCGTATCTATCAGGGTGGAGCACGGGCAGAATAAAAGGGCCCCCGACTGGTCGGGCGCCCCTTTCAGGCCTGATTTGCCGTTGTGTTTACGAACGCAGACTTGAGGGCCTATCCGAAAACTGCCACGAATGGTTCGACAAGCTCACCATGAACGGGCAATCTTCCGTTCGTCCTGAGCGCTGTCGAAGGACCGTAAAACGTCAAATTAAGGTTTTCGGATAGGCTCTTAAGCGCCGTCCCCGTCTCCGGTTGCGGCGGCCATAGGCGCCTCGATGGAGGCGTAGTTCATGTGGTAGAGATGGGAATACAGTCCGCCCTTCTCCAGGAGCTCATCGTGGGTACCAACCTCTACTATCTCACCCAGGTCCAGAACAACGATCTTGTCGGCCCCACGTATAGTGGAGAGCCTGTGGGCGATTACGATGGCGGTGCGGCCCTTCAGCAGCTTGACGAGCGCCTTTTGAATGAGCATCTCAGTGTAGCTGTCGATGTTCGCCGTGGCCTCGTCCAGAATCAGAATCCTCGGGTCGGCCACGATCGCCCTTGCGAAGCTGATGAGCTGACGCTGGCCAAGGCTGAGATTCACGCCCCGTTCCGCCAGGTATGTATCGTAGCCCTCCTCCATCTCCATGATGAAATCGTGCGCGCCCACGGCCTTCGCGGCCTCTATCATCTGCTCGTCGGTCGCAGAGGTGTTGTTGTATTTGATGTTATCCCCGACTGTGCCGGAAAACAGGAACGGCTCCTGAAGCACCATGCTCATCTGGCCCGCAAGGGAGCTTCTGGTAACGTCCCGTATGTCTATGCCGTCAACGAGGATCGCGCCTCCGCTGCGGGGAACGTCGTAAAACCTGGATATGAGCGATACCAGTGTCGTCTTTCCGGCGCCGGTAGGGCCGACGATGGCGACGGTCTCACCGGCGTTGATGTGCAAATTGGCATTCTTCAGAACGTCCGGGGCTACTCCGTTCTTACCGCGCCGGGAGTCGCCGTCGCGGCGACCGTTGCGCCCTTCACCGACCTCTTTGTCCAGCAATGCGATCTCTTCCGCGGCGGCGTAGCTGAACGTAAGCCCCTTCAATTCGACCTCGCCCCTGAGCGCCGGCAACCGGGCGGCATTGGGGGCGTCGATTAGGTCCGGCTCCGTATCCAGAAGCTCGAATATCCTCGCACCGGACGCCATAGACCTCTGCAGCTGCGTGTACTGCATGGTCAGATTGCGGATTGGGTCGAAGAAGCGCTGAATGTACATGATGAACGCGATCAGCACACCAACTTCGAGTTGGGTCCCGACGACCATGCGCGCGCCGAAGAAGATCGCCAGGCCGACCGCGACTGCGGTCAGGACGTCGACTGCGGGTATCAGACCGGAGGACAGCTTGCTTGCAACCAGATTCGATTCAAGGTGCTCTGTGTTCTTTTCGTCGAATATCTCCAGGTTGCGGGACTGGCGGTTCATGCTTTGAACCACGCGAACGCCCGTCAAATTCTCGTTCAGGGCACCGTTCACAATGGAGATGGCCCGCCGGACCCTCAGAAACGCCTTTATCGCATAGGGCTGCCACACGGCCATGATCACAACTAGAACAGGTAGCACGGCCATGGTAATCAGGCCGAGCTTCAGGTCCATGATGAGCAGCGCGATTATGATGCCCATGAGGCTCAGGAGATCGGCCAGGGTCATGATAACGACGGCCATGAACTCCTGTAGCTGCCACACGTCGCCCTGGACGCGGGACATGATGCGCCCGACTTCCGTCTTGTCGTAATAAGAAAGGGACAGCTTTTGAAGGTGGCTGAACATAGTCCTGCGAAGGTCGTAAAGGACGCCTTGGCCCACCTTCTCCATGGAAAGCTGCTGCGTGTAATTTGCTACCCAGTTGATAAAGGCAACGCTGATGAACGCGCCAAAGACGATCGTCAGACCGTTGAAATCGCCTTCCTCGATGAAACTGTCTATGCCCAGCTTTATCATGAATGGAATGGAGACCTGGCCGACGGTGTAGATGAGCATGGCGAAGACGGCCAGGGCCGCCAATCGCTTATAGGGAATCACATATGGCAGCAGGCGCAGGATAACGCGCCTGTCGTATACCCGGCCGAAGGTCTTCTCATCGGTGAAACCCCTGCCTGCGCCGTGGAAGGCGCTGCCGTGCATCATCTGGACGCCCTCTCTTCGGCTATTACGGGGTCTTCCACGTCTATATCTCGCATGACCTCTTCTTGAGGCCTTAGCTGAAGCTCGTAGATCTCCCGGTACTTGCGTCCCAGGGCCAATAGCTCCTGATGAGTGCCTTCCTCGACTATCTCGCCTTTGTCCAATACCACGATATGGTCCGCACGGTGGACGGTGCTAAGTCTGTGGGCGATGATGAAAGTGGTCCGGCCCTCCATCACCGTCTCCATTGCCTGGCGGATCTGCTCCTCGGTGCCGGCGTCAACGCTAGACGTCGAGTCGTCCAAAATGAGCACGGGAGGGTCCAACAGGACCGCCCGGGCAATCGACATCCGCTGACGCTGACCGCCGGATAGCGTGGAGCCTCGCTCGCCTATTACCGTGTCGAAGCCTTCGTCAAGCGACTCGATGTGGTCATAAAGCTGCGCCACTTTGGCGGCCTGGTGGACTTTTTCCAGCGGCGCGTTTTCGTCGCCGTACGCGATGTTCTCACGCAACGTCGTCGTAAACAAGAACACGTCCTGTTGGACCATTCCGATGTTTCGTCTCAGCGACTCGAGCTCGACATCTCGAACGTCTATGCCGTCGATTGTTACCCGGCCCGAGTCGACATCGTAAAAGCGTGGCAGCAGGTTCACAAGCGAGCTCTTGCCGCTCCCAGGCGCGCCGAGAAGGGCCACTATCTGACCCGGCCTCGCCTCCAAATTGATGTTTTTGAGAACGGGTTTGCCCTCCTCGTAGCTGAAAGTCACGTTTTCAA
>JADFKI010000343.1 GCA_022565015.1 Chloroflexota bacterium | reverse complement strand
AACTTCCCCCACTTCGTCGATCTTCGGCCTTACATCTCAACTCAGGGTCAGTAGCAAAGTGCGAGGTCTCAAAATGGAGAGCAGATTATCGTCGACCTCAGAGACCTTCCCTCCGGAATTCTTCCGCAGGGAAGACGAGGGGGACGACGGTCTGTTCTACGCCGAGCCCCGGCTGGTAGTCCATATAGATGAACATGCCATTGCTGCCCTAGGAGAGTATTTCGCGAGAGTTCTGCCCCAGAACGGGGTCATTTTGGACCTGATGAGCAGCTGGCGATCTCATCTTCCGGAGGCGTTACCCATCAGGAAGCTGGTTGGGCTAGGGCTCAACTCCACCGAGATGACTGAGAATCCTCAGCTCGACGAATCGATGGTTCACGATCTGAACTCCGACCCGGAATTGCCATTCGAGGATCGATCGTTTGACGCGGCGCTGGTTACCGTGTCCATTCAGTATATGATCAGACCTGTCGAGGTCTTCAATCAGGTGAACCGAGTGTTGAGAGAAGGTGCGAAGTTTCACGTCATATATTCGAACCGCATGTTCTCCGACAAGGCCGTCTGGATCTGGCGAACGCTGGATGATGATCGGAGAGCACAGCTAGTCGGTTCCTACTTTGCCCAGTCCGAAGGCTGGGAGGCTATACAGACGACAGCCATCAGTCCGAAGCTGGATTTGAATTCCGATCCTCTATACGCGGTGTCGGCCCGGAAAATGGCCGGCCGGACAGAGCAGGCAGAACCCTGATATATTGACCTCATCACACTAACAACAGAGAGGTGCGCCATGAAAGCGGCCGTGCTACACGAGGTAAATACGCCCCTTCGAGTCGAGGATGTAGAGATCGATGGTCCAGGCCCCCGCGAGGTCCTCATTCGCACGGGGGCGTCCGGTGTCTGCCACAGCGACCTCCACTTCGTGGAGGGTAAATACAGCATTTCGATGCCGGTGGTACTGGGCCACGAAGCCGCGGGTACCGTGGAGTCCGTCGGCGAGCAGGTGTCCTACGTGAAACCCGGCGATCGCGTGATCACCTGCTTATCGGTGTTCTGCGGACATTGCGACAGGTGTCTGAGCGGCCGACCGGTGCTCTGCACCCGCGCGGACGTTGTTCGATCGCCGACGGAGAAGCCCAGGCTTCGCCAGGGCGACACTCCGGTGACCCAGATGGCCCAACTCGCGTCATTTGCCGAGCTGATGCTCGTCCACGAGCATGCGACGGTGAAGGTCAGAGACGACGTGCCCTTTGAGCAGCTCGCTCTTATCGGCTGCGGCGTGACGACCGGATTAGGTGCAGTCCTAAACACGGCCAGAGTCGAGCCGGGGAGCACGGTCGCGGTGATCGGGTGTGGCGGCGTCGGCCTGAACGCCGTTCAGGGGGCGGTGTTGGCGGGCGCCCTGCGCATAATCGCGATAGACGCAGTGGAGACCAAGCTGACGATAGCACAGGAGTTTGGGGCTACCGACGTGGTAGACGCCTCAGGGGGCGACGTGGTCGAAAAGGTTCGGAACCTGACCGATGGCGGCGTGGACTACTCCTTTGAGGCCATCGGCACCAAGGAGACAGCTGAGCAGGCGTTCGATATGCTGAGGGCGGGAGGCACCGCGACCATAATCGGAATGATCCCACAGGGTACCAAGATCGAGCTGGACGGGCCGTCGTTCCTCCGAGAGAAGAGGATCCAAGGCAGCAGTATGGGCTCCAACCGCTTCCGCATAGATATGCCGCGTTACATCGAGTTCTATCTGCAAGGCCGCCTGAAGCTGGACGAACTGGTCACGCAGCGCATGAAGCTCGAACAGGTCAACGAGGCGTTCGAAGACATGAAGCAAGGCTATGTCGCCCGAACTGTCATCACCTTCGACTAAATCGGCAATGCAGGGTGAAGAAATGGCGCGCGACCTTAATGAATGTGCGGAGCTTGAAAAGCTTGGATTCGGGCCCCAAAACATTGATGATTAGGCTTGCTAGGTCCCCATCCTAATCTCCCGTCGTCAAGGGGATATAGAATTCAATGCTCGAAGCATGTGGTCACCGGCCTGGAGTGAGTATGAGTTCTCAGAACGAAGAAGACCCCACCACGCTGTACCTGCGGAACGCGGGAGGACCCAACGAAGGACGCTATCGGCTGGGGCTCGATCATCTTGCCTGGCTGATCGAACACTGCACGCGGCTCGGCGCGTTGCGACTGGAGCTTCTACGGGGGCTCCAGGCTGCGTTGCCCAAGTCCGACGACGGCGATAGTGTGACCGAGCTCAAAGAGCTGCTGACCAACCTCATCATCATGCAGACGCGTCTGGCCGACCGAGAGGCAAGCCTTCACGATGCCCTGAGGAGGCTTGTCGACGATGGTCGACTGGATGCCGTGTTTTTAGATGAGGAGCTGCTAAGGGAGGCGATACAACAGATCATCGACGCGCCAACGCGAGTCAGGTCGGTATCCGGTGGCGGAATCTGACCCCTCCGCTCTGGAACAGCTCGCGTTGACGGCCAGCAGCCACAACTCGATCCGGCGCAAATGGAACTGCTGATCGCCGCCGCACTTTACTGGTCCTAAACCTTCTCGCAACTGGCGCCTCTTGCAGTCTCGGCTAGGAGAGAGACCCTCTTGCCCGCGCCAATTCATGATCTTCGGAAGAGCTTCCTGAAGGAGGTCCTGAGCAGGAGTTTGGGGACCCCGGTTAACCTCTATCCGGTCTACATTCATTGCACCGGTTGGAAAGCTACCCAAAAGCTGCAAAGCGGCTAACTAAAGACTCCATTCAAATAAGTGTCGGGACGCGCCTACACTTTGCCTGAATAAGGCATGGCCATGGGCAGAGGTAATATGTGTCGGGGGGATTTCGGAATAGGTTCCCGTAATACAATAGCTTAGAGACAATTGTTATCAAACTCTGAAGTATTGGATCCTACATGACCCGAAGCAGACTTTTCGATCTCCCAAGGTGGCCTTCCAAGGGGACCCGCCGAAAGCTGGAAGCTACATGGCTGGA
>JADFKI010000342.1 GCA_022565015.1 Chloroflexota bacterium | reverse complement strand
GTTTCGGCCACGGTTCTGCTTGCCGTCGTCATCGCCGTCATCGGATGGACCAAAGTCCGTGGACCCCACGTTTACAGGACGGCCCCTGTTCCTTCCGCGGTTCTGCGAGCCATCGTCAGAGTCCGAAACGCTGCCAGAGAAGCGAGCGTTGATATCGTTGAAGCGCTCGACATGCCTGGCCTTGAACTTTTCGACGCGCGCCCTCAGCTTCTCAGCTTTGGGAGAATCTCCAAGTTCGGACAGCCTGTTCATTATCCTGTCCAGTCGCTCCAAAATCTTGGAAGACTTCTGCAGGCCACGCGCGATCTTCTTGGGCCTGCCGTGGCCCTTTGAGTCGCCGTCGTCCTCGAAGTCCGGTACGGTCTGGGTTACGAGAATAACCTCGTCGCCCTCCTCGACGTCATCGTCGTCCACGTCTATGGCATCGCCGTCTTGGTCGACAACCTCGAATCCGCTGTCGTCTCCGCCCTTCTTGGCCTTGATGACGCCCCTCGAGTGCGTCCTCGCGGCCTTGCCGGGAATCACTATGATTCTGATGGCGGTCCGGGTGCCGTCTTCGTTTGCCGGCCCCTTGGCGAACAGAATGGCGATGCGTTGGCCCTCAAGGTCCGCCAGTGACAGGTCATACTGCAACGGGGAATGGATGATCGTGTCCTCGGTGATCAACACCTGCACATCGCCTACCGCCAGAGTGGTTGTCGTGGTTGTCGTAGTCTCGCCTGTTTCAGGATCGATCGAGGATATCGTGGACGTTGCGGAAATGCTCGCGTCGCCCGCCAGACCACGACGCGTGAGTTGCCCTGGGGGCTCCTGAGCCGGAGGCGCGGCCTCCGCCTGTCCCTGTGCCCAGCTCATTGAACCGGGCAATGGCAGCGCCACCAATGACAGAACTATTGTAAATGCAATTGCGGTCTTAATTGCCGCCGACTTACCGAGAACTTGCCACCTTTTCAACATCTTCTTCATCCCCTCTTTGTTCTCTAGATTTCCCTTTAGCCTTCTTCCGGAAGGTAGAATATGGTTAGGACAGCGGACACCTCTTCACCCGTGCCTACGCTGACCACGACCTCGATGATATTAGGGCCTTCTTCCAGGTCTACAAGGACTTCCAGCATACCCTCCTCGTTAAGGTCAACCAGGTCATCGTTCACGCTCACGGCCGCATCCAGTCGCGTCCTTGCCGAAACCAAGAATGTCGGGTCGCCTACGAAGACTACATCCTCTTCGGGGGCTATGATCTCCAAGAACAGGTCTTCTATTTCGTCGTCAACGGGCTCTTCTACGGCTGTTGCCACCTCGGCCGGCATGTCCACCTTCTCGGTCTCAACCGGGCGGCCGACACCGGCGGGCTTGGACTTCTTGGCTATTACCGGGTCGGAAAACGGCTGGTCGGCGCCGCTTTCGCCGATCACAGGCTGCAAGATGTAGCGCACGCCGCTCTTATCGTTGCCCGCCCCGATGACGGTGATATCGAAGACGAAGCTCGTGACGCTGCTCTCATCGATCACGAATGGCTTATCGATCTGGAGCTTATCGCTGGGGAGCTTTATGTCTACGGACTCCCCGGTCGCGAGCTCGCCGGTCACCTTGCTCACGTTGATGAACACCTTGTTGTATGTGCCGGGCTCCATGTGCGTCTGAATCAGCTCGACTGCGGCTTCGCCTATGACCTCAACCAGGTCCACCGTCTGTTGTGCATCGGGCACGTCGATGTCGATCCAGCCCGCTCCGGGTCCGCTCCGCAGAAGGCCCACGGATGTAACGTTCACCCACAGGTGCTCGAAATCGTCGATTGCGTTTCGCTCGTCGCTTATGAGGAGCCGGAAGTTCTCTGCCGGCGGCTCGTTAGCGTCGTCTGCGCCTGTCGTCGAAGGTGAGCTCGGGGTCTGTGATGTGTCTTCGGGGACTACCTGCTCGCCGGGCTCCTGCCGGGCCGGTTCGACCGCCGGAGGAGGCTCGGCGACGGGCCTTACGGGTGTGTTTGCGACCTGCGCGCCGCACGCCGCCAGAAATACGAGGGCGAAAATTGCGAGCGTGTAAGGTCGAAGGACAAGCCTGGTAAGTGTTTCAGCCACTGTTCGCATCCCTGCCATATAAGAATACCGGGGCTCATGCTCCGCCCCGGCTATCTCAAAAGGATACAAGGGCTTCCCAATTCCCGCGTCGGTGCAACGTGTGGAAACTGTGTGCAAATTGTTTGCCGCCCCGTAGATCTTCATCCCATCCTCACCGTTCACAATTTGTCACGAATTTTTCGCCTTCGGGGTACAAGTTATCCCCCAAAAGGTTCGCCGCTACTGCTTAGCATGACCAGTGTAGGCCCAGAATGATTACGCGAGTATTACTGGTAAGAAATTGGGCGGCGGATCTCCCAGGAGCGCCGGTATTTTGGGAGAAATAAGCTTCGAGGCGAGAGCTCTCGATTCGGATGAGGAAGAATGCAGCCAGTCAACGTAACCATAGACGTCAAAGCGCAGGACATCCCTACGCTTATCTGCTCAGAGTACGGCGAGCACAGCCAGTTCATGGGATATATAGCGAATATGGCTGAAGCCGTCGCGCATAACCTGGGCGTGGAAGACTTCCTCTATAAGCCGGAACGTAAAGACGAGCTGCGCAGGACACTGTGGCAGAAGCACCCAAGCCTTTGAGACCGATTTTCTCTAGAAAACTCCTCCTTTCATAGAGAAACGACCGATCAAGGATAGGAAAACGCTTTCCGGGCCTTCAAGGCCATTGCCGCAGGAATTCCAATGTACCCCGGCTGGCAAGGGCGGGCAGAGAACTCTCTCCCCGCCTTTTTCTTTTGCACTCAGAACCGCGAATGTGATGTAGAGAAAACGGAGCGCCCTAACCGGCTGATGCCGGGCAGGCACTTACCTGGACTTTGTACAAAGAAGTTTCCTAAATTTGAGGGCATTCGAACGGGTTTATTATGGTGCCTTCGCTCTGCCGCATAAACACCCATGTCATCGTTCAAGGACTTTCTGCACATCACCCCGCAAAC
>JADFKI010000341.1 GCA_022565015.1 Chloroflexota bacterium | reverse complement strand
ACCTCATCCGGCAAGGTTGCCAGCTCGTCGCCCGCGCGGCCGTCGCCGATGCCGATGAGGTGTACGTGGCAGTCCACCAGTCCCGGCAATACAGTCTTGTCGCCGTAGTCGAACTCCCGGACCTGCGCTCCCTCCGGGGCCCGGACCGTCTCTTCCGTGCCCACGGCCCTGATGCGGTCGCCCTCCAACAGGATGGCGGCCCTCTCCGCGGGAGGCCCACCGTTGCCGTCTATCAGCCGAGCGGCCTTGATGAGCTTGAATCCGTCTTCCGCCTGGGGCATTTTCCCTCTCCATACGATGCGACGTTGAAAACCAGCGCTCCCGATGTCGTGGCTACGGGCCCTCGGCGGGCCTCTGCTGCCTTATCGACGCCAGCGACTTCTCCGAGCCTCGATCTATGCGCTCTCCGTTGAAGAAGACCTCGTCGATCTTCCAAAGGTCCAGGATGTTCTCGTCGGGGCTGCCGTCAACGACGATGACGTCGGCCTTCTTGCCGGGCTCCAGCGAGCCGACAACATCGTCCATGTCCAGCGCCCTGGCGGCCTCGATCGTCACCGATAGGACGCCCTGCATGGAGCTGTAGCCCGCCATGACGAGACACTCCGTCTCGTTGACCGTGTTGCCGAGCTGGTAGTCGCCCCAGGACGAGTCCGAGCCCGTTATCACCCGAAGGCCCATCTCCTGCATGCGCCGCGTATGCTCCAGCTTCACGTCATTCGCTCGCAGCATGTCGTCGAGCTGGTCCTGCTCCGCCGGCGTCAGGCCCTCGCTCTCCTTCCTGTTCTGTAGCACCCAGATCCTGGCACGACCGACGTGCACGGTGGGGTTGATGTATGCGCCCTGCCGCCCGAGTCGCTCGGCGACGTCCTCCCTGAAATTGGGCGTGCCGTCCGCCTCCAAGAAGCCGCAGTGGATAATCATATCCACGCCCGCGTCAAGAGAGTTGATGGTCCCCTGCGTGGATATGCAGTGCGTGCCGGTAAGCTTGCCGAATCTATGCGCCTCGTCCGTTATCGCCTCCAGCTCCTCGACGGTAAACGAGGGCAGCAGAGGAAACGACGTCCGAGTGGTGCCGCCCGTGGCCGTGACCTTGATGTAGTCGGCGCCCTCCTTGATGAGCTGCCGGGTCATGGCCCTGGCCTCGACGGCGCCGGTGACCACGGAGCCGAAGTAGCTCATGTGGCCGCCTATGATGGAGATTGGGCGGCCGCACAGGGTCATTCGAGGCCCGACCGCCAGGCCGTCGTTGATGGCGTCCCGCATCCTGAACATCGTGAAGTTCTTCGGGCCGTTCTCGCGGACCGTCGTAACGCCGGAAAACAGGCTCGCTCTCAGATTCCGGGCCGACTGGATCATGAGAATCTCGTCTGGCATCTCGCCGACGTCATCGCCGGGGCGTCCGTCTCCGAAGCCGTTGTTGTGGGTGTGGCAGTCCACCATTCCCGGCATGATCGTCATGCCGGGGTAGTCGAAGACCTCGACTTCGGCGCCTTCGGGGGCCCTCACTTCACTGGCCCTGCCGACCGCCGATATCACGTGGCCATCGACCAGAACGGCGCCGTCGGTCACGGAGGGCCCTCCGGCACAGTCCAGCAGCCTCCCGGCCTTGATGAGCTTGAAACGGTTATTTGAAGCGGGCATGCTGTGCTCTCATCACTTGCGCTTGTGGTCCTTCTTGGCGTGCCACTCCGTGAAGACACAAAAGGGCCCACGCCAAAAGTCCTGGTTTCCACGCTGTGTCAAGTCTCTGGGATAGTATCGAAGCGGGAGCGAAAAAACTAGTGGTAGCTAAGGGACACGGACGCCGAATCCTTGTGCAAGCCGAATATTAGGCGGCGGTCGGCTGAAGGGATGGTCCGTGAAGACTTGGCCTCTCATCCAGATGTCCTCAGTAATCCATACGAATTCCCTATGTGCCAAACTTGCACGAACTGGTTACAATGTACTAGAGCCTCACTAAGGGACGATGGCTTGTTTGAAGACGACATCGTCTACCCGAATGAATTTGGGATCGAGCTGTCTAATATCTTGACCCTGCGAGTCAACGTAATTGTGGGCTACACAGATCCGATAATTGTTGATGGTTAAATAGATGTCCCAGGTTCGCCCACGGGTACCTGGAGGGAATTTACCCACTGGCTGTTTCTTATGAAGTCTGCGTGCTTTACGGTAAGCTTCTCCATTGCTAAGTTTTCTGTCAATATCAAGGATTCGATAGAGTGACCGCCGTTCAGTGTCGGTTACCCTTAGTTCTAAAGGGACTTTTGAGGTAGTCATGAAAGATGAACTTACCAACCTCCTGCAAGAATATCTGGAAGGCATAGTTGATCTCGAAGTCATCAACTCGTGGCTAGCGATTCATATATGGTCCGCTGAAGAAGGGGACGAGTCCGATTTTCTTCATGACATCGCTGGCGAATTATTCTACGTTATGGATCGCAATGCTAGTGAGAACCAGTTTCGGGCGAGTCTCGCGGATATTATCCAACCGACAACGAAGGTCTCAGTGATTGAAGATTCGGAGACCGCAGACGCAGTTGCGTCTACATCAGGAGAAGACATCAACCGTCACCTGTCGATGGATTATCGCCACTCGGCGGCGGATTATCGGGTGGCGTGGAGCCTGTCCTAGATTGTGGCAGATAGACTACACTGAGCGGCATTCGGCTTAGCCGTGAACCATTGAAAAATATGTCTAACCAATAGAGGCCCGGCATATCAAAAGTGACTCTTAGCGGACCCGTGATGTCTACGGGACGATTGTCATCGCCTTCAAAATTAATGACGATCCTTTGTGGTGTCCTAGATTCTCCTGAAGGCTTCTGGAGTTGCAGTTCGAGATTGTTTGTTCCTCTGGTGGAGCCTGCAATCAATTTTATGAGGAAGAAGTAGTTCGCTGTGTAGGGTTCCATTTCTTCAGGCGGGTTAACCCCTGCGGCAGTCACTACCACTCGGTCCACAATTCTTATTGCGGACTTCACGCCATCCTGTTCCACAAGCACCTTTTCACAGATGCAGGCGAC
>JADFKI010000099.1 GCA_022565015.1 Chloroflexota bacterium | reverse complement strand
TGACGTCTCTGCCCATCCCGGCGCCGTCTCCGGACTCCCCTTCTCGGAGAGGAGCGTCGCCGGAATCGCCCATATCGCCCGGCCCGGCGAGCGCCCGAAGAAGACGGATCGCCGGCGAGGCTATGGCCGGCGTGTCGGAGATCGAGGCTCCCAGAGAGGAGCGCAGCGTGAGGGCATTGGCGAAGGAAATCAAGAGACTGCTCACGGAGGACCGCAGGCGTGGTCTGGGACTCGGCGGCTAGCATGTCTGGTCGGAAGCTAACGTTAGATTCGGAGAGCAAGTGATGGCGCAGGCTAAATGGCTCGTGAAGGTCGACTGGAACGACGATGGTGATTTCTCGGATTCCAATGAGGACGTCACCGCGGACGTGTTTGGCCTGACATTAGAGCAGTTCAGAGACCTGTCCAGCGAACACATAGAGGCGGCGCGACTGGAGATGGAGCTGCGTAATGACGATCACAAGTACAGCCCGCCCAACGGCAGCTCGCCTCTCAGCGGTAACCTGAAGCCGGGCCGAAAGGTCTGGGTCAGGGCCGCGTACCCGTTCGACGGATTTACGGACGCTTCCGGCGTACAGCTGGCAGACCATGCGCTGGACTATGACTCGACCTTTGCCTGGACGGAAAACAGAAGAAACTTCGACATTGTTTCCGCAGGCACCGGCGCGGAGACCGATAGCGTGGAGGGAAACGGGGACTGCATAGCCACCGTCGACTTCGGCGACTCGGAAGCCTCTTTCGGATGCGATTTCAGTCGTGGGACGGACGCAACCGACCACGGCGGCCTCTGCTTTCGATATACGGACAACAGCAATTACTTATACGTTCGCATCACCGGCGCCGCCGTAGAAGTGAGGAAGGTGGACGCGGGCTCCGACAGCCTCGTCGCCTCGGCGTCTTTCACCTGGCCGGTCTCCACGACGAAATTCCTGCAGGTCGTGTTGCACGGCGGCAGCATTCGCGTCTTCGTTGACGCCAACGAGATAGTCGACACGACGTCGTCGTTCAACAGCAGCGCCACGAAGCATGGCCTGTTCTGCGACGACGAGGCGGACCACGTTTGGGACAACTTCGGAGGTTGGGTCTCGTTGTTCCACGGCGCCATAGACTCCATTCACCCTCGACCCAGCAAGGACCGCCAGTACTGTTACGTGAGGGCTCTCGACGAGATGGAGCGCCTTACCAGCGTGACGCTCCATTCGCAAGCCCAGGCCGAAATACCGCAGACGACGGATGAAATCCTTGGCGATATCCTATCGTATTCGGCCGTGGACGAAGACAGGCGACAGTTTGATTCCGGCATACAAGTCATCCCGGAGCTGTGGAGTCCGCCGATGTGGGGAGTACAGGCGCTGGACGAGGTACACCTGCTCCAGGACGAAGAGGACGGATTCATCTACGTCGACGGCCACGGTTACTGGCGAATGGAAGGTCGGTCCCACAGGACCTCCGCCCCCCATACCTCCTCCAGAGCGACCATCAAGGACGTGAACGACGGCACCAACGCCTATTTCTCGGACCTCGTGTGGGACGATGGAGTCAACAACGTGGAAAACATGATCTTCATGAGAATGCGGGACGCCACGAGCCAGGGCCTGAAGACGACATGGACCCTGAGCGAGGCGCCCTCCTTCTCGGCGAACGAGACGAAGGAGTTTCTAGCGGAAACCAAGGACTACGATGTCGTCGTGGGACAACAGGTCCCGCTCGAAAACACGGACTACGACGCGAATACCGCCCAGGACGGCTCCGGGACCGACATCTCGTCGGAGCTGACGGTTACCCACCCCAAGGTCCTCGAGTTCTCAGGCAAGGGCACGATAATACGCGTCAAATTCGGCGCTACGGCCGGCTATCTGACATTGCTTCAGCTCCGGAGCCTGAACGCGTTGTTGTTCGACGACCCCCTTCTTGTAATCGCGGAGGACTCGACCAGCAAGAGCACGTTCGGTCAGCGAATCAAGCGCATCGATGCCAGGTGGACTCGTGAAACGAGCGTGGGCCAGGCGACGGTCGACAGCCGCCTGGCGCGCAATAAGGACCCCAAGACGGTCGTGAATGTGACCATACCTAACGGCTCGAGGGCCAACCTGTGGCTTATCCTTCAGCGGGGACTGTCCGACCGCGTCACCGTCAGCTATTCCGACATGGGCATAAGCGGAGACTTCTTCATTGAGGGGCAGCGACTGGACGTGAGCGAGGGCTGGACGTTGGTGAGGCGGGAACTCCTGCTACAGGCCGTGTGAGCGATGTTCTCGACGCGAACTACGCAGCATTATTCAAGGGACGGTCTAAATGGACACCGATCTGACTCCATTCATTAATGCAGGCATACCGGGCTTCCTGCTGCTCTGGTTCATGCTCAGATTGGAGCGCATATTGAACCGTTATGACAAGACACTGAACCTGATGGCCAGGGCGATCATACGTCAGCTTGAGCGACACGAGCCCGAGGCGGCATCGGAGCTCAGCAGGGAGCTCTACTCAGCCAGTGAAGACGAGTCGTAGGGCAGTCCATGAAGAGGAGCGTTGCCTTCAGTGAGGTCTCGGCGCCTCGATAGACCGGCGATGCCGAATGTTGGTCGAGGCCGTTGAGTTGAAATGTGGTGCTAAGTTGGCGGCCTAGCGGCGCATCGACTGCATGATAAGGGGCAAGGCAACGATCAGCATGAAGATGATGGCCGACGACATCAGAGCAGCCGCGAATCGCCTTGCGGCGTGCAGCGCCGCTCTGTCCTCGAACGGCGCCGCGCATTGTGAAATCAGGTAGGTCATTTCCGCCTACTGCCTCATTGACACTAGCTGAGTTTCAGGTGACCCCGACCGGTTACCGCTGACGTCCCCCAGGACGAAAGCGGTGCCCCCAAACACCATCATGAGCCCGTCCGCATCATCATCCACCACCCAAGCGAGCTCGCCCATCCTCTCCCGGCCGGGGTCGATCCTGCCATCAATTGATCCCTTCAATGTGGGAAAAAACGCCCAGTCCTGTGTCTCACCGTCTGAGTCGACCAGGCTTATCTGCATCCTCGACGATATTAAGGCCTGCTTCGAGCCTACGTTCTCCATCAGGACTTCTGCCAGCAGATAGATCTGCCCGACGGACGGAGGGGGTGCCGAGATGCGCTCGTTTCTGCCATCCGTTAGCCTCACAGCCGTGACAGAAACCTTCAGGTCGCGGATTTCAGCAACCTCCCCTATGGAGACCTCATTGTTGATATCGGCCCTTAGCTGTCTGATGAGATCAACGCCGGAGACAATTTCCTCATCGCCGGAGCGGAAAAGAAAACTGCCACAGGCCGTGGTTATCAACAGTACAGCCATCCCCAGGGCAATCCCTGCGAAATAGCTATTCTTATTTTCGCCTTGTCGGTTAAACACCGTTCATAGACTCTCAAAGGCCTGGGACACAACGTGTGCGTCCCGTGTGCTGTACGTGTGAACATCATTCTCGCAGCCAGTCAGATGGAGCACGATGGGGCCATCACCATCAACACGTGGGTGTCGCTCGCCGTTCGGTGTAAAACAGGACTGTGGCGTGTACTCAGTGGCCGGAACGCGGGCCGACGAGTCGAGACCCGTGTGCGCATGCCCCGAGATATGAAAGAATATACCTACTGCGGTTGGAGGCATACACCCAGATATCTGATGTAGTGCAGTCTAATGGCAGCGGGTGCCGGAGGAGGCTATCGGGCGGAGTCCTGGGGTCGGCAAGTCGTTGGCGGTAGCCGTCGATGAGGCTTTTGACGTCATCAGCCCAAGAGCCGAATGTAGATGTCCTGCGTGTCCGGAGACGGCTCCGTGCCGAGGTCCGATGACAGGCACTCTCTCAATTTGTGGTAGACCTTGAGCGCCTCCGACCTGTTGCCGCTGGCGGCGTGAGCGTTCATGAGCAGCTGGTAGCTGGCGTCTCTGTGCGGGTCTATCGTTATCGCTTCCGTTGCCATCTCGATGGCCAGAACGTACTGCTCCTCGATGAGCCAGGTCTTGGATAGCGCGTCGAGGGACCGAAGCAGCTGTCTGCGAAGCCTGTCTCGCTGGGATTCGACCCATTGCCCCGAAAGGCCCGAAAGAAAAGGCCGTCTTGCTATCGCCGCCGCAGCGGTTGCGGGCCCGAGAACGCCCTGGCGATCATCGGCCTTCAACGCGATTTCCGCTCGCTCGATTGCCCCTGCACCGGCTTCGATGTCAACCCATATCTCCAGTGGCAGCCGCAACTGGTATTGGCTGGAGCCTCTGGAGAGACTTGCGCCGCTGTCCTGAAGGGGGTCGTGTGATATCAGGTGGCGTATCCTGCTGAGCACGGCGCTCAAGGCTATCTCCCACGAAGCGGCGGGCCCGTCGGGCCACAGCAGGTCTACCAGCTCCTCTCTGGAAACCGCGCGAGCGCGTTGACAGACGAGGTATGCAAAGACAAGCCTGCCCTGCTTGCCCCTGAACTGACGCTCTTCCACGGCGATTCGTCCATCGAGCTCCAGGGTGACGCTTCCGGTCAGGTATATTTTGAATGACATGTTAGTTGCCAATATTATGCCAAATATGCGCCAAAGAGCAATTGGTATTATAGTAGGAACAAATTCTAGGAGGCATGACATGGCAAAGGCTGTAAACTGCCCGTGTGGCGAGGTAATCAGCGCGGAGACGGACGACGAGCTGGTAACCCTCGTGCAGCAGCATGGTAAGGACGTCCACAATCAGGCGCCCAGCAGGGAAGACGTGCTGGCGATGGCGCATCCAGCGGACTAGGTAAAGGGCGCGTTTCTACTTCAGACCGACGAAGATTGGAGTGATTTATAGGGGCGATGCGATGGCACCGCCCCTGATTTGACTTGCCTTCGGACAAGTTAGGAGTGATCCTTCGACGGGCTCTCCGTAGGGTCCCCGACGGGTCGGGGAAGATGGACCGATAGATGAGTCGGACGGGGTCACCCTTCGACAGGCTCAGGGTGAACGGCAAATGAATATCCGTTCGTGGTGTCCGACTCCTTAGTATGTATATCTTCGGACTCTCCGACTCCTATGAGGAATATCTTCGGAGTCCGATCCATCGGACCCGCCTCAGGCGGGAGAGCTTGTCGAACCATGTTTTGAGATAGATTCTATGTGTCCTCACCCTCGACCATCCAAGCAGTCCCCGTGACGGTACATACGTGTGTTTACCACGCAATGTTGGTTGCCTGTCACAGTAGGGCCGAACCACCGCGGGTTTAACTGAGGACATGGGGCAACCGTCACCCGTGGTCCCCTTCTACGTTGGCGATTATTTATGGCAATCCGGAGAGCAACGCCTATTGTTAGCTTCTATTATCGTCACCTCGGCAAACGGCGCCGGCATGTTGGAATCAGCCCTTTACAGCGCTCTGCACCAGTCCGTCCCGACCTCCGATTACGAGGTGCTCCTGGTTGACGATGGGTCCAATGACAGGACCTCGGAAATCGCGGGCATCTACAGGAAACTGTTCGGAAACTTTCGATACCTTCGCCTGCCCGTGTCGCGTGGCCAGGCCGCCTCCTTTAACAGCGGTCTCGAGGCATTGCAGGGACGGTATTTCACCATGCTCAGCTCCAGCGACGCCCTGGACCGGGAGATGCTCGCTCAAAGCACGGCCCACGCCGAAGCGAATGAGACAGAGTTCGTCTTCTGCGATCGCTACGAGGTCTCCCTGACCGAGGAGACTCACAGGCACGTGGAGATAGAGTCGTTCAGTACCTCCGACCTCATCGTCGAGGGCGCACTCATGAAGACCAGCATCGCAAGGGACATCGGTGGGTATCGAGCGCTCGGTGGGGCCGCAAAGGACTTCTTGGACCGATACCTGGCCGCCAGCGGATGCACGCCGGTCCGCATTCCCAGGCCCCTGTACTATCAGGGCTTGTCTCCCACCCAATCGCCTGATAGCCCGAACGGCACGGGCAGGATGTGGCGCCGTACGAACTCGCTTTAGGATAACCCCATAGGAACTATTTCAGAATCGTAATGGGGGACTACAGGGGGTTACCTCGCCGGCTCTACTGAAGTATTGTGTCACATCTGACCTCCCCTAGCCCCTCCTTCGCAAGGAGGGGGAAATATGCCGTCCCCCTTACGAAGGGGGACTACAGGGGGTTACCTCGTTGGCTCTGTTGAAGTATTGTGTCACACTTGACCTCCCCGGTCTGTACAAAGAGGGTCTGGGGGATGTGCCCTCCAGGAACAAGAACTCCCAGGGTGGGTGAGCTTGTCGTACCAACTTCCGGGATTGTTACTAAGCGTTACCGTCTAACGGGTTGCACAATGCTTGCGCTATCCGTCTGCAATCCTCTATCATCGTACGCACGGCTATTAGAGGAGTAACGTGGCTGAATCCAAGACCCTGTTGAGTGAGCTGAAGGCGGTCGTCGGGGACACCTACGTGGTACATACCCCGGAGGACCTGATCGTCTATGAATACGACGGCTCCGTGGACAAGGCTACGCCCGCAGCCGTGGTGATTCCCAACTCTACGGAAGAGGTCTCAAGGGTCGTCAAGATCGCCCGGCGATACGACGAGCCGATAGTCGCGCGAGGTGCGGGCACCGGCCTCAGCGGCGGCGCCATCGCAGAGTTGGGCGGCGTCGTGATTTCGCTCACCCGCATGACGAATATCCTCGAGATCGACGTCGAGAACCAGCTTGCGGTAGTCGAGCCGGGGCTCGTCAATATCGAGCTTACCGAAGCCGCCTCAAAGCACGGGCTCTACTATGCCCCCGACCCTTCCAGCCAACGGGCGTGCACCATCGGCGGCAACGTCGCGGAGAACTCCGGCGGCCCCCACTGCCTTGCCTACGGCGTGACGACGAACCATATCCTCGGCCTCGAAGTCGTACTGGCCGACGGCTCCGTACAGTGGCTGGGCGGCAAGACCCGCGAGAGTCCGGGCTACGATCTCAGGGGCATCATGGTCGGCTCCGAGGGTACTCTGGCCATCGTCACCAAGGTCGTGGTGAGACTGCTAAGGGAGCCGGAGGCCGTAAAGACGCTCCTGGCCGTGTTTCGAGAGCTGGACCACGCCAGCGCCGCGGTTTCCGGAATCATAGGCGCGGGGATCGTTCCCGCCGCCCTGGAGATGATGGACGACCTGTGCATCAAGGCAGCCGAGGCTTCGGTCCACGCAGGATATCCGGAGAACGCTGGGGCGGTACTGTTGGTCGAGGTAGACGGGCTGAAGGAGTCGGTCGAGGAAGAGGCGGCCGACATCGAGCTGGTCTGCAACGAGTTCGACCCTATGGAGATTAGGACGGCGACCGACCCCGCCGAGAGGGAGCGCCTGTGGGCCGGACGCAAAGGTGTCCTCGGCGCATTGGGCAGGCTGGCCCCGAACTACTATCTTGTCGACGGCACCGTGCCCCGAACTCAGCTGGTCGAGATCCTGGCAAAGATACGTCGGATCTCTCAGCGCACGGGATTCCCGATCGCTAACCTTCTTCATGCCGGAGACGGCAACCTGCATCCGTCCGTTCTCTTCGACGAACGCAAGCCCGGCGATACGGAGATGGCGCTGGAGATCGGCGGAGAGATATTGAAGCTGTGCGTCGAGGCGGGGGGAGTCCTCTCCGGAGAGCACGGCATAGGGCTGGAGAAGCAGGAGTACATGCCGATCATGTTCTCCGAGGATGATCTGGACGCGATGGCCAGGTTGAAGCCTGCCTTCGCTACCGACGATGCCCTGAATCCCGCCAAGATATTCCCCACGGGCGCTACCTGCGGCGACGTGAAGATGGCAAACGCCATCGCCAAAGCAGGGCCCGGCGCCTGGATTTAGTCCTCTGAGGCAACGCTGGCCATGACCTCAGCTAACTCCTCCTCCGCTTTGCAGGCCGTCCGGATTATCGTTGGCGCCGGCGCCATCGCCGACGATCCCTCGGCTTACTCGATCGACGGCAAGACGCCGGGGTTTGTAGCATCTCCGGGTAGCGTTGAGCAGCTCGGCGAAGTCATGTCCGCAATCTCGGAATCGGGCCTCTCCGCGGCCCCCTGGGGAGGCGGCACGCAGGTCGATCTCGGCAACCGAATCTCCAGGCTGGATGCGGTCGTCCTTATGTCATCGATCAACAGGGTAGTCCAGCACAACGCGGCGGACCTGACCGTCACCGTCGAGGCGGGAATCACCCTCGCCCGCCTTTCGGAAGTGTTGGCCGAGGAGGGCCAATTCCTTGCCCTGGACTCGCCGGTTGGCCATCGTGCGACTATCGGAGGCACGCTGGCGGCGGGAGCAAGCGGGCCGCTTCGCTGGCAGTATGGCAGCGTGAGAGACCTGGTCATCGGCATGAAGGTGGTCCAGGCAAACGGCACCATAACCAAGAGCGGAGGTCAGGTCGTAAAGAACGTCAGCGGATACGACATGGCGAGGCTGCACGTCGGGGGCCTGGGCACCCTTGGAATCATCGCCGAAGTCTCATTCAAGCTGACGCCCCTACCCCGTCATCAGGCCACCGTCATCGCGTCCTTCGACGCGCTGGAAAGCTGCTTTGACGCCGCGAGCGCCGTGTTCCACAGCCAGGTCATGCCCATGTCGCTCACGGCCTTCAGCCGGTCGGTCAACTCGACGGCCGAAGTCGTCGGCGTGGACGGCGTCTATCTCCTCGCCGTAAGACTCGGTGGAAGGCCGGCGACCCTGGAAAGACAGGTCAAGGAATGCGTATCGACATTCGAGTCTCACGGGGCCGTCTTCGTCGAAAAGCTGGAGGATGAGCATTCCGGCGCGGTCTGGCGGGCCCTGGCCGACTTCGGCTGGGACGAGGCCACGAGTGCTCCGCTGGCGCTGCGTATATCCGTAGTCCCGGCGCTGGTCAAAGGGGTTGCCGGCGATCTAAATGGCGATGCAACGGGCCCGTCTGCGGCGGTAATATCGCAGCCGGCTTACGGCGTCATTTCGGCAAGCTGGGCTCCCCAGGGCGGGATCTCGGTCGACGATGCCGTCGAAATAGTTGGGAGGGTACGTGAGAGGGTGCACGGGCTATCCGGCTCCGTAATCGTCGAGCGCTGCCCTGTCGAGTCCAAGGCGGCCTTCGACGTCTGGGACGGCGTCGGCGAAAGCATGGACATAATGCGCCGGATGAAGGAGCAGTACGATCCCGCGGGCGTGCTGAATCCGGGCCGCTTCGTGGGAGGCATCTAGTGGCTGAAACTCGTACCCCAACTGCCGCTTCCTTGTTTTTCGGACCCGATGCCCCCGATGAGTCCGACCTCTACAAGTGCGTCCACTGCGGTTTCTGCCTCCAGGTCTGCCCTACATATCTGGAGACCGGACTTGAAGCGGAGTCGCCACGCGGAAGAATCGCGTTGATGAAGGCGGTCAACGAGGGCCGCATAGGCATAACGCCCACCGTGGTCCGGCACTGGGACCTCTGCATTCAATGCCGGGCCTGCGAGGTCGCCTGTCCCTCGGGCGTACCCTATGGTCGGCTCATAGAGGCAACGATGCAGCAGGTCGAGACTCGGCGGAAGCAAGGGCTGGTCAAGCGACTCCTCTCCGAGCTGTCTTTGAAGCACTTGCTTCCCTACCAGGGCCGGTTGTCGTTTCTGTTCAGCGGACTCCGGCTGTACCAGAAGTCGGGGGTTCAAGCCGCCATACGGAAGTCCGGAGTGCTCCGGTTCTTTTCGCCCAAACTTGCGGAGCTCGAGAGCTCGCTTCCGGTCCTGCCAGCAAACGTGTTCGAGCCCAGGGGGCAGGTGATTCCGGCCGTCGGGGAGAAGAGGGCCAGGGTCGCGCTGCTTTCGGGATGTGTAATGCCGCTGGTCAACGGCCCCCAGATGAACGCAGTCGTACGGGTGCTCGCGCGGAACGGCTGCGAGGTCGTCGTGACGCGGGACCAGGTGTGTTGCGGCGCCCTGAACACCCACGTCGGAGACCTGAGTACGGCCAGGGGACTGGCGAAAAAGAATATCGATGCGTTTAACGCGTCGGCGGTAGATGCGGTAATCGTCGCGTCGGCCGGCTGTGGCGCGCGAATGAAGGAGTACGGCCACCTTCTGAGGGACGACCCGGACTATCGCGACGTTGCAGAGGCGTTCAGCAGGAACGTCAAAGACATCCACGAGTTTCTCGTTGATCTGCCCTTCGAACCCCCGAAGGCGGGACTCGACTACCGCGTGACCTACCAGGACTCCTGTCACCTGTCCAATGGGCAGGGCGTTCGCGAGCAGCCCAGACAAATTCTGCGCTCCATACCGGGCGTCGAGCTGGTCGAGCTCTCCAACGCCGCGATATGCTGTGGCGCGGGCGGCAGCTACACCCTGACGGAGCGAGACCTTTCGATGAGGGTGCTCGACACGAAGATGAAGGCCGTGCGCGAGACCGGCGCCGACGTCATCGCCACCGCGAACCCAGGGTGTCTCTTGCAGCTCCAGTACGGGGCCCAGAAGGACGGGATTTCCATCAAGGTGAGGTACGTGACCGACCTCCTGGACGAGGCCTACGGCAAAGAGGGCTAGTGCAGTTGGTGGCCGTTGACAATGTCAGCGAGTGGTCATATAGTCTGTGGCATCTTAGATCGTTGCGCATTTAATAAGAATTCGCCGAAGATTCGGTCCGTGGGGACGGTCAGTCCCAACTGGGAAATTCAGTGTTACTGGATTCGACGTAATCTTTTTCCCAACAACTGGCAGCGTGATTATCGAAAATTCCAAGGAGAGATTTAGCCATGACCCCCAACATAGCGACTGGCGCACTGCATCACATTACTCTCGCGGTGGCCGATGTAAGCCGCTCACACGCATTTTATGAAGAGGTGTTGGGTTTCAAGAAAATCGCCGACCTTGGACCCAGAATACTGGCCCACAATGGCAGCTTTCTGCTTGCCCTCACACCTGCGTCGAGCGACGATTCGGGATTCGACGAAACGCGCGTGGGAATAGACCATATTAGCCTGGCCGTCGAAAGTCGCGACGAGCTCCAACGAGCAATTACGATTCTCGATGAACGAGGCGTTTCTCACGGTGAAATTACAGAGCTTACGGACTTTGGTATCTCCGTATTGATGTTTCGCGACCCGGATAACATTCAGGTCGAGCTAACCGCGTCGCTCAGTTGAAGCCATATCTGAATTCTTGGCCGGCGATGCAACGAATCGACTGGAGCCGGTAGACTGATTTCAGATAGGCGACATGCGTCGTCAACAAGTATATTGGAAGAGGCCCGTTCATTGTTCTGGACAGGCCTCTTTTTTGTCGCCTTGATTTCTGCTAAGGTTGGCTCGCAACCGCATGAAGGGGAAGGGCGCCGTGAGTGTAGCTGCGAGCAATGTCGAACAAACCCAATTGACCCACCAGGCCTGTGAAGGGGGGAATCGCCAATCAGGTCTAAAATTGTCATAAGATGCGGTCTGGGCAAGACATTAACGCACGAAAGGAAGGACACCAGATGGACATGGGACTAGGGGGCAAGGTCGCCCTCATAACAGGAGGCAGCGACGGCATTGGAAAGGCGGCGGCATTGAGCCTGTCGAGAGAAGGTGTCAAGGTCGTCATTTGCGCGAGGCGGCTTGATGCGCTGGAGAGCGCTGCCGAAGAGATCCGTTCGGACACGGGTGGCGATGTGATGACGGTATCGGCGGACATCTCTAATTCGGCGGACATCGACTCGCTCTTCGAA
>JADFKI010000098.1 GCA_022565015.1 Chloroflexota bacterium | reverse complement strand
GGAGTTGCGCTTATCCTTCAGCTATTCCATAGCTTGTTTAAGCGCCGACGCCGAGTGGTCGACCGCGATTATGACCGAGTCTCTGGCGTCCCGTAGTTTCTCCAGCATCAGCTTCGTAACGCCCCCGGTGCCGCATGCCAGGTCTACTATGCGTTGGCCCGAACCAATTTCCGCCATGTCGACAAGTCGGCGGTTCAGCCCTTCGTAGAAATCATTTCTGGAGAACTTTGTAAATGTGAACTCTTCCGGTGCCATGCCGCATCTCCTCGATGAGAATCGTGGGATGATTGTACTGTTGGCTGGGAGAGCACCGCCTGGATAGTTTGCCCTCCAGGTATTCTTTTAAACGTGACGTCCTGCTCTGAGTAGCGGGAATCTCTGATCAATAACGGCGGCCTATCAGTATTATAACCACAAGTTCTGAGTAAGGCCATAAGGCGATTGGCATAAGAGAACCTGTCTTCCCGCCTCGATTGCCTGAACATAATATCACGAACGCTCCTTGACACAACAAGTACACGTTCATAGACTAGGCGAAATATTGATTAAATGGCTCGGCGAATTGCCATAAGGGTACCTCTTGTCACCCGTCGAAGACATGAACTGAGACGTCCCACTGTTCCTTTCGGGATAGGAGGCAAAAATGAAAGACCCCAAAGGCCTCGGAGGCTGGAGAGGCGAGCTAGGCAGAATGGAGGGCAGGGCCGCCCACGACACTCTGAGCGACCAGGTCACCGCGTTCAGGATCTTTTTTCGCTTGCTGCTTTTGCCATTTTGGCTGCCGTTTTACTTTGTGCGCGTCCAGCGCCGCAGAAAAGAGATGATAGCCTTCACTCTTGAGCGGAGCAAGAACAGTTTCTACCCGGAAGGGCTGGCCGAGGAGATCAGCATCGCATGGGTCAAGATGAAGTCGGACCGCTATCCGCTGGGCGAATACGACCCACGGCTGCCTAAAGTCCGTCGTACGTTTCAGAGCATCCTGGACCGAAACCGCAACCGAGCCTGACGAAAGGCCGGGCCCAGGCCTACGACAAGCCTAACGTCCTGGGCTCACCGTGAGCTTAAAGGTAGCTGGTTGATAGGTATTGCGGGTAACTGGGGTCACGACCACCACCGCGTTTTCCAGCCGGGTGCCGAAGCCTGTCACCAGCAGCTCTCCGCTTCGCTCCTCGTCCAGGGTTAGCTCCCGGACGGTTGAGCTGCCGTCCAGGGCAATCTCGATGACTTGCACGACGAATTCTTGCGGCAACTGGTTGTCTATGCGCTTGAAACCCTCGGCCAGCCAGTCGGATGGCCCCTCGACGTCGTCAATGTAATCGATCTCGGGGACCGCGATGTCGTCGAAGACGATGCCGTCGAGGTTCACGGCGTCATCGGTGATGTACTCGAAGCGCACCAGGACCCGGCCTCCGGCGTAATCGGAGAGGTCTATGCTCTCACTGATCCATTTTCCGCTACGACCTGTCCAGCCGTGACCGTAGCTGTTGCCAACCGGGTTGTCCAGAGTCGTGTTCGCCCCTTCCAAGATGTCCCAGGTCTCCCCGCCGTCCCGCGACGCCTCGACGTAAGCGTAGTCCCAATCCTCTTCTATGTCGTACCAGGTCCAGAACTCCAGCGTCGCCTCGTCGACCGAGGTCAGGTCGAACTCCCTGGTTAGCGTCGAATCGATGGAGTCTCCGATATTACTCCACCAGCAGTGACGGCCACTGCGACACGTCGTCCCTACCTGCCGAACCTGACGGTTGCCTTCAAAACTCACCAGGGCGTTTCCGCTATCCAGGCGCAGGTCTACGTAGCGGGCGGAGAACTGGGGCAGGGTACCCGCATTCTCGCCATATGTGAGGAGGACATCCAAGTCCTGGACCTTGACGGCCCGGTCGGGATAGCTGTACGGCCCTTCCGCCGTGTCCAGATAGTTAGCGATTACCCAGTCTTTAAAAGCGTCCTCGAACGATACGCCGTAAGGGGAGAGATACTCGTCGACGCCATTTATGCCGTCGAGCTCGATTTCGGCCAGCCTTCTAAGGCCGTCGTAGCCTCCGTAATGTTGCGCCAGGTACGTGAGGAACAGAGTCGCCCCGCCATAGTAAGGCCCAGTCGCGCCCGGTACGTCGGGCCAGAAGTTCAGCTGCTTCCCCTGATTCCTCAGGAATAAATTGACGAAATATGACGTATTTCCGGCAAGCTCGTTGGCGATCTCTGACAGGCCCTCATTGATCCACGCGTCCTCGCCGGCGTCTGTGTTCCAGTGCACGGCATGTTGAAACTCGTGGGCCAGCACGCTCATATAGGCCCGGCTTCCCATCTTGAGCGACCCTATGTTCATGTAAATCATCTCTCGCTCGTTGCTGTGAGGGTGTGTCGCCCTGGGATATTCGTCCTGGGAGCCAAAATATCCCAGAACGCCGCCGCTCAATGGCGTATTGAGGATAGTAAGTCGCGGATCGTTGTCCACACCGGGAGTCCAGATGTCTCCAAAGGCGCTCGTCAGGACGGGTCGTACGTCACCCTCGAAGGCCTTGGAGGCCCGGGCCAGATCGTCCTCCAGGACCTCGGCCTGGTCGTCCACGTACCAGTAGGCGTGATCGCCGACGAACCTCAAGGTGGCCTGCGTCTGGTAGGTCTCGTTCGTCGAGAGGTCGGTGACGAAGAAGCTCTGCCGATGACCCACGGAGTATTCGACGCCCTGTGGGTTGACCGTCCTGGATAGCGCCCCGCCGCCTTCTACATCGCCCAGACGCAGGGCGAGCTCGAAGAGGTCTCTCTCCGGCGGCTCGTCGTGCACACCGACGCTAACTATTACGGGCCTCACACGGAATTCAGCGGGCGTCGGCCCAGGCGTCGGCGGTCCGGGAGGCTTCAGGACATTCACCTCCGTAGGGCTAGCGGAGGGGACCGGAGATAGAACTTGCCGCGTGCTTGCGGATGGAGACGCCGCCGGTGTTACCACGGCAGGCGCCTCTGAAACAGCATCCGGCCGTATTTCGGCCGGTCCTGCGAATTGCGGCGCGGTCTGAGAGCAGGCGGCCGCTACCGCAGCCATCACCAGCACAGGTGTCAAAATCGCGCGAGCCCCTCGTTTGAATCTACGTAGGTCCAGCTTCGAGGGTGAAATACAGGTAAAGGGCTTCATGAACTCAGAATAGCATCGGGATATCGCATATTAAATACGTTACCCACAACGAAGACGGATTGAACACCGAGCTCGATAATACCGCCAACGGTCCATGCCCGGCGAGATGAGCTCGCGGAACCGCCGTCTAACGGCCGCTGGTCTCAGAAGAATGAAGCTCCTTTGCCGCGGGTGCGGACTCTTCGGGCGTCACATCGTCGCTCGACTCATCCTCGGCCACGTCTTGGGAGGCTTCCCACTTCTTGGCTGCGTCGAGGATTGCAGAGATTAGCTTCGTTTCATCAGACCTCCACGAATATTTGCTCCACCTCTTCATGAATACTCGCCTTCCCCATCTAGCACAGGCTCACTTCAGGCCAATAAGCTTTGCCCCTGTTTACAGACGTCCAGTTCACTGCACGACTCAAGTATCGGGGCCTCGAAGTTACGAAAGTGTTACCAGGCAAGCCTGTTTTCCTGATTAATTCCAGTTGCAGGGGACAGGATCGAGGGGCTTTTCAGGGGAGATTCAGACTATCCCAACGGGAATTGCCTGAGATGGCCACATCAAGGCGCCTGCGTTTATGTCCGCTCGAACGCCTCGACAAAGGCCTGCACCCCTAAACAAGCGCCTGTTTAGAGTGCCGAGGAGTGTGGGTCTCGAGGTTAGACGCGAGAGGGCGGCGCCTTACCAGAGTGCGTCGTATTGTCCAACCAGGAAGGATAACCAGAAGGGGCGTAGGGCTCAGTTGAACCTGCTCATCGCCGCATCGATGCCATCCGTCAGTATCGCCGACACGGCCTGAGTAACCATCTCCAGCATTTCGTCTGCGACCTGTCGCTCCTCGGGCGACATGGCGCCAATGACGTACGAAATCTGGTCTTGGCCTGCCGGGGGTCTTCCGATGCCGATCCTCAATCGCGGGAACTCCTCGCTGCCGAGGGTTTCGATAATCGACCTGATGCCGTTGTGGCCGCCCGCGCTGCCACGGGCACGAAGCCGCAGTTTCCCCAGGGGAAGGTTGATATCGTCGTAAATTATCAGGAGCTTGTCCGACGAAATGCGATACCTCGCCAGAAGGTATTTCGCGGCCTCGCCGCTGCGGTTAACGAACGTTTTTGGCCTGACCAGTACGACGCGCCGCTCCGCAATGACCCCCTCGCCAACGACCGTCGCCTTATTCCTTGCGCTTACGTCGATGGAGTGCTCAGCTGCGATCCGTTCGATGCTCCAGAATCCTATATTGTGGCGGGTCTCGGCGTATTTGCTGCCTGGATTGCCCAGCCCGACTACGACCAATGAAGGGGGTTCCTCGACTGCTGTTTCCCTTCGAGGGCCGAAGAGGGCTTCCAGGCCTGGGAATCTAAGCTTTCTCATGGCGGCATATTATCGCACGCTTCAAGTCGACGTGCTGCGTAGAAACCGCCTCAGAAATTCCACGACTTCATCGTCGAGGACGTTGGCCAGCGCCGATGGGTCCGCGACCTGAACAAGGCTGATGAACTGGTCCAGCTGCTCCTTGGTGGGATGAGCCAGGACCTGGCGCACGCTGTGGGAGCTCAAGCGGCGGTTATATGTCCGCATGGCGCCGTCTATGGCGCCGAAGAGCACCTCCGCATCCCTTCGCGGTATCCGGCCATCCAGGGTCAGTGAGCAGGACACGCACTTAGGGCTCCGCTCAAGCTGAAGGTCGTCCTTGAGAACGTCGCACTGCTTGATGGCGTTCGAGAGCTCCCGGAAGAGCTGCGAGACCTCGACGCCCACCGGCTCCCCCAGCTCCGGCACGGCGTTGAAGCGAGCGATGGCCTCCACCTGGGGTCGTAGCCTCTCAAGGCGGTGCGCTAGCTCCAGGGATTCCTGCTGGTAGCGATCATGATGCGACGAGTATGCCAGCGCGTAACGTTCTCGAAACCGGAAGAAGCTGGACTCGACGCTGCCCCAGAGAGATGGACTGGCGGAGAGACTGTCGAAGTCCAGTCGGGCCGCGACCGCATCCCTTTCCAGACCCAGCTCCTGATTGTCTCGACCAGGCGCCGCATTTTGCAGATACTCCCTGGCCGCGACGATATCGGAGACGACGACCGACAGCCGATTTGCGCGGCGGAGCCAGTCCAGCGCGTCCGCCAGTGCCGCAGGCTCCCCAAAGTCCTCCCTCACCACCGAGTTGAAATCTAGGACATTGGCCGAAGACGATATGCTGCGAAGGCTCTTCAGAGTGGTGTCGACACTCTGAGCGCCTCCTGAGTCACGGCCCCTCAAGGCTTTCATCGTGTTCTCGATTTCATCCACCGCCGACGCGAGTCCCGATAGCGCCGGCAACAGCACTTCACCCAGGTGGGACTCATCCATGGAATCGTCGTCAGGAGCGATCCCCTCAGAGATTAGCGACGCATACGGCAATGCAGTGCTCCATGTGGACGAAGCCTCCAGCCGGACCTCCACCAACGCGTCGGCCAACGATTCGGAGTGCGAGACCTGACCCAGGAGGTCCCAGGGGAGACGCTCGCCCATGAAACGCTGGGAACCGTCTATACCGACCTGGTGGCCTTGAGCAAGGCGCGCTTCGCCCCGAATCTGCTTCACGAGCGCCAAAACGTACAGAAGCGCCAGGGGCCTGGTGAGGCCCTGAACATCCGTGAGCTCTCTGAGGAGGTCTTGCGCCGGCATTACGCCGCCCCCCGAGCGAATATCTCCGTGCATCTTCGACACCACGACGCAGTCGCCCGCGTCGAAGAGGTCCGGGTTTTCAGGGCGGGCCAGACCCAGCCCAGGGGCGAAGTCGGCGGCTTTCTTAATGGCGCTCGCCTCCCTCTTGAACAGCCCATCGTAGAGGTCGGCCGCCGACTCCGCGGTCAGGACGTGGGGGAACTCGCTGTAGTCGAGCGGCAGGCTGGGATGGGCCTGAAGCAACAGCTCCGCGGCCATCCTATCGGCCCATGACTCCGGCTTATCTTCGGCAAAGACGTCCCTGGGCCTGATGGTGACTTCCTCATGGCTGTAGATCCGGCCCTGTATATAGACGCTCTGAAAGCTACGCGCAATTTGGCCCAGAAGCTGTTCCTCCCGGTCCTCCATCGTTCGGCGCAGGCCCTGAGCCTCAACGTTTCGGCCCGTCACATAGCGCTCACGGGCTTCGTGTATCGCGCTGAGCTCTCGCCGGATGTTTGGGCCGTCCCGCGGAGGCCTTCGGACCGGTACGGCCATGCCGATTCTGCGGTCTCGTATCCTGCCTCTGGGAATGCGCCTCGGCACCATGAAGAAGACAATTCGGAAACTGACTCCAACTTCGAGGGGCTCGCCCCAGCTAGGACCCACCTCTTCCGATACGATGACTTCGCCACGGTATTCGAGACCCCGATGGTGGACGATCCACGGCTGGGGCTGTCCAACCGACTCGAGGTCGAATCTCAGGCTGCGCTCATGCTCATTACCGGACTGCATCTAGCTTCACTGGCCCATTCACAAAATGGCTCTCACTCGCTACTCCTCGAGGACGATGTCGCCGCTCTTGCCGCCCGTCTTCCGTATCAGACGAATGTCTCCGATTCGCATGGCCCGGTCGACGCCCTTGCACATGTCGTAAATAGTAAGGGCCGCGACGCTCACGGCCGTCAACGCCTCCATCTCGACGCCGGTCCTGGCCGTCGTCTTGGCCGTGGCGGTGATGCTTACTGCGGTGCGCTCGTCCTCGTACTCGAACTCCACGGTTACCTGGTCCAAGGGCAGCGGGTGGCAGAGCGGAATCAGCTGCGAGGTATTCTTCGCCCCCATGATGCCCGCGATCCGGGCGACACCCAGGACATCACCCTTTTCAAAGCCGTTTGCCTTGATGAGCTCCAGGGTCTCAGGCATCATCGATATCGAGCCCTTGGCCACGGCGACGCGCTCGGTCTCGGACTTCCATCCCACGTCTACCATAGTCGCCCTACCGGCCTCGTCTACGTGGGTTAGGCCTGCGCCGCCTTCCAATGCTTTTTTTATGTTTCTTGCCTCGCCGTTGGCCAGCCTGTCGACCTCTTCATTGAGAGGATGCCCCGAATGACCCCGGACCCACTGCCATTTGACGGCCCGTCTGTTGACCTCGGCGTCGAGCTGGTCCCAGAGGTCCTGGTTGGCGTTTCGCTTCCAGTTCCTGGTCATGGTGTTGATCACATACTGGCTGTCGGTGTGGACGGTGACCTCCGACGCTTCGGGAACGGTCTGCAGCCCCTTCACCACGGCCAATATCTCCATGCGGTTGTTCGTCGTCTCCTGCTCGCCGCCGCTGAGGGCGCGCTTCGATTCGCCGTCAAAAACAATCGCCGCCCAACCCCCCGGACCTGGATTAACTATGCAGGAGCCGTCGGTGTAAATGTCGATCATCTCTGCCAACCCTTTCACAATCAGCACATTGATATGCCAAGGTTGCCACTTTGCCCTCTCGAAATCAAGGACATCCTCTCTTCAAGTGCCCTCGGGATGCTCATGATCGGCCAAATGTCTCCGAATTGCGGGCTTCGGGAGAACCCGGTGGAAATCGTGAGCTGACGGTCCACATAATCGCCGGCGTCCGAGGCGTTGAAACTGTTTGCGCCTCCGATTACGATGCGATTCAGGGGGACTAGCTTTTGTTCGGGTTATCGGTCTTGAACGCCTGGGACAGACGGCTGAAACAGCCTTTCGTCGTGGCGTTGCTGGCGCTGTCGGCCCTGGGTGGGGTGGCCTGCATCCAGGTTCAGCGAGAGCCGGACACGGTCTCGGCGTCGGATAGCGCCCACGTGGTCGTTCCGATTCTCGTCCAGACCCAAACTCCGTCGCCCACCGCGACACCCGTACCGATATTGGAACCCGCAGGGCCCACCGCCGTGCCGACTCCCACGTTGACCTCCACGCCGTCCCCGACCCCGGAGCCGACAGCTACTGCGACCCCCGCGGCATTATCGTCGGCCGAAGTGTTTGGCCGCATTTCGCCCTCGGTGGCATTCATTCAGACGTCCACCGGCACGGGCAGCGGAGTCCTCATCGACGGTGGCTACGTCGTCACCAACGCCCATGTCGTATGGCCCTTCGGCAGCGTCCGCGTCGTGTTTCCGGATGGCACGGAGCATCTCGCGGCGCCCGTAGCCAACTGGGACCTCATGGCCGACCTGGCCGTCATCGGGCCCATCGATAGCGACGTCAGCGTAGTCAGGCTGGTTGACGGCGAAGACCTAACGGTCGGCAGCGACGTCTTTCTTATCGGCTACCCAGGCGAGGTGCAGGAGTTTCCTCAGCCTACGATCACGCGGGGCATCATATCCCGCACCAGGGAGTGGGACCCCATCCAGATGACCTATTTCCAGACCGACGCGGCCATCGCGGGTGGACAGAGCGGTGGTGTGCTGGTCTCCGACGAAGGCGAGGTGATCGGCATCTCGGGATTCAGGTTCACAGAGGCGGGCTTTGGCGTCGTGGCATCGGCCGCGGACCTTCTTCCGCTCGTCCACGGGCTGGTCCGGGGCGACGATACGGATAATCTCGGCCGGCGCGCACTGCCAACGGGCCAGGGCGATACCGAGCACGACATTACGCTGCAAGGCTACTGGGACCGGCGCGTATTCGTATTGAACGAGCCTCCGGGCACTGAGGTCTATCTGACGGTTGCCGGCGATACCGATGTCATCCTCGCGGTCGGCGACGTTTACGGTACCGCTATGCTGTTGGCAGACGATACGTCATGGGGGAAAGAGGCAGCATCCTTCACCACAAGCTACAACGCGCCGACCTTTGTGGTCGTGGGGCACCGAGTCGAGGGAGTCGCCGACGTTCGCCTGACCAGCAACAAGCCGTTATCCCCTTTGGCGGATGACGAAGACGGCAAGGCGATTTCCGTCGGGGATGTCGTCGCCGGCAACGCCGATTATCCCGGCGACCTGGACTACTTCGTTCTGGACCTTGAGAAAGACCAGGCCATCCAGGTTCTGGTCAGCTCCGCCCTGCTGAATCCGATCATTACGATCGACTTCGTCGGGGCCACCGAGAACCAGCTCATAGCCGACGATAACAGCGGCGGCGGGCTGTTCGGCCTGGACCCTCTCATTACCTACAGGGCGCCACATACCGGAAGCTACAATATCGTCGTGGAGGCCGCCGAGGCGACGGTTGGCGGTTACTTCCTCATCGTGGGCAACGCGCCCCCGGATGCTATCGCCTTTACTCCGCCCCCGAGCGACACTGCCCTGCCCTACGCACCCGTAGCCGAAGAAGAGCTGACCACCTACACAAGCGACGATTTCCCGTTCAGCTTTAAGTACCCGGCGGCCTGGACCCAGTCGCCCGGCGACCCTGAATACGGCATCTCAGCGTCATTCATGGGCCCTGAGAACGAGTCCGCCTTCGTCACGGTTGAAGACCTGGCCGAAGCCGGACTTGGAAATATGGGACTCGACGAGTACAAAGAGCTGATTCTCACGTCTCTGGTGGAGGGAATCCCGGGCTTCCGTCTCCTGTCGGAAAGAGACCTGACCAATAGCCAGGGCCTTCCCGTCGTGCTCCTGGAGTTTACCAGTCGGGAGAGCATGATTACCTGGACGAGGCTCGTCTACCTGCACGAAAACAGCATGGGAGTAAACGTTACATACGGTCTCACGAGCTCGCGGCATGAGGAGCTATGGGACCTCATTGACCTATCCCTCGGCACCTTCGAGCTTCTGGAGCCCGCCGGTCTGACTGCCCCGCCGGATTCCGTGGTCGAGGCCCTTACCGCATACGTTCATCCCGATGAAATATACTCGGTCTCGTACCCAACGGGCTGGGTATCGAGCGGCCTGGAGTCAGACAACCACCCGCAGCTGCCGGTCGAAGCGGTGACGTTTTCGTCGCCCATATCAGATGGGTTCTCGGCGGTGTCCGTCGACCGATTGATTGGATGGGGCCAGAGAGAGCTGGTCGACTGGTCCAGCAGCGAGCTGGGCCTTGTAGAACGAGGCTCCACCGCCTTCCGACTGATCTCATGGAAACGTGTCTTCGTTGACGGGCTGCTCGCCTTCGAGGCGGTGCAATACAACAGCAGGGACGGCTTCGACTTCGCCCGCATCGAGCTGCACATAATCGCTGGAGACGACAGGTACGTCGTGCGCGGGATCACCGAGCAGGACATCTGGGCCGAGCAGGAGCCGCTTCTCAGCGAGGCCGTCTACTCGTTCCGAATACTTCGCCGCTAGCGTTTCTTCGAGCCCGGTCAACCTCCCCCATTTCCTACTTGCTCTGGCCTTCGAATAAATACATTTTGCCCTTCGCGACCTCGAAGGGTTCTCTGCATTTCTACGAATCGCAAGGAATTGCGCCTAATTGCTTGACAACCACCTGAGTTGACAATAAATAGCGCTGTGATAGCATATATACCCCGCGAGGCAGGGTGGAACGGTGGAGGTTAAGCTGGGAAAACGGAGTGGTCGGAGCGTAATGTGGCCAAGCAGCTCGTTTTTTCCACAGTATTTGCGATTTTTGTAGTAACTCTCGTCGGCTGCGTTCAGACCCAGCAGGCGCCGACGCCCGTAATTGCCCTCGCAACGACTTCTGAGGCCCAACAGTCAAGCCCCGAGCCGTCTACGACTTCGACTCCCGTGGCGTCTGCGACACGCACCGCGACCTCAACACCCGAACCGACGGCTACCAGCACCGCGACACCGGAGCCTACGGCAACGCAAACACCGTTGCCGACCGCGACGCCCGAACCTACCAACACACCGACGCCCACTTCGACGGCCACATCAGTGCCCACTGCCACTGCGTCACCAACGTCAACACCGGAACCGACGGCCATCCCTACATTAAGTCCCACCGCAACGCCCGCACCAACCGTCAGTCTGATTCAAACTGATGCGCCCTATGACGGCGTCTGGCTGGGCACAACGGACCAGGGAGACGAGATCGCCTTCGAAATTGAAAATGGGGCTTTACGATCGATAAGTGTTGGATTCACGATCCTCGGCTGTGAAGCAGACAGTCCAATGGGTGCATATTTTGGCAGCCCCGAGTATTTCGTCGAAGACGGGTCCCTCTCACTGACCCTCGCAGGGCTATACCTGATAGACGTTGAGGCAACATTCACTTCAACGTCTTCAGCTACAGGAACTCTGGATATTGCTGATTCGAACCCCTGTGGTCAGGGACTAAACACCAGTTGGATTGCCGTTCCGCTTGAACTTTATGAACCTCCACCGTTATCCCCTGAAGTCCTCGCGAGAATTCCCGACTTCGCAATTCCAGATAACTTGTTTCGGAAGGAGTATGGGGACCTTGAATTCGACGATTTCACAAAAGTACTCGGTTCAAAAGGCAACTGGTTCCTCATACAGAGTACCCCGGAATCTGTTTTGCCCATTCCAAGCGGCTGGGCAACAACAGAAACAGGCCAGGATGCATACTACATAATCTTCGACATCCATGATTCTGAAGTCCCCTTAATTCGGATAAGACTAGGGTCAGAAGGTTTTGAGGGGGACAGTAGATCAAGTACGGAGGTCATCTCCGAATTTGAAGGTTTAGTCGCCGAAATATCGACAATGAAGATATTG
>JADFKI010000097.1 GCA_022565015.1 Chloroflexota bacterium | reverse complement strand
ACCGTCCAGTCCGTTCTAAAAGTTAAGGGTAGCCAAGTCTGGTCGCTTGGTCCTGACGCAACAGCCTACGAGGCCATTGCAATGATGGCCGATAAGGGTGTTGGAGCGATACTGGTGATCTCCCAGGGCAGGCTGCTCGGCATTATCTCCGAACGGGACTACGCCCGCAAGGTCATTCTGAAAGAGCAATTTTCCAAAGAGATCATGATTCGCGACATCATGACGAGTTCGGTGCTCACCGTAACTCCCGACCATACTGTGGGGGAGTGCATGCGAATAGTGACGGATCATTGCGTCCGTCATCTTCCGGTGATCGAGGGAGAAAAAGTGGTGGGCGTAATTTCAATCGGTGACCTGGTGAAATCGACCATCTCCGCGCAGGAAGAGACCATCCATCACTTGAACGGCTACATTACGGGAAAATGACCTTAATCAGCATTATCTCGCTCTCCAGCGGACAGAAATCAAAATATGGGCTGAGAGAAGGGCGGGGGAGCTGCTGGCAGCCTCTCGGAGAAATTAGACGGGCGTATCACCCTGCGTGAAGGCAAGGTTGAAACGGAAATTCTGGTGGAATTTAAGAACCCGCGCTAAACCTCTCCCCGAACCAACGCTTGCTAATGTCGAGCATCTAAATCTGTTCCTGAGCCTGTTCGGTGTACCGAGCAGCATGAAAGATTCTGCGGTTCTGGTTAGGGCAGATGGTTTATACATGGCAGAGTTGCTCATTTTGTCTACACTCGGTTCTCGGGAGGTAACTATGGGGGAACCTGAGACCCTGAAGAATGATGTGCGGCGCAGCACCCGGATAGCGCTCTCCATTCCAGTCGAAGTTTCCGGCTGGGACGTGGAGGGGCGGGAGATTCACGAGAAAACAACCACCAGTTTTGTAAATAAGCATGGTGCCCGTATTTCCTTGCAACATAAGTTTTCTGTAGGTTCTAATCTCGTGATCAGCATTCCACACTTGAAGCGGAAGCAGCAATGCCGGGTGGTTTGGATGAACCGTTTGCCTAACGATAGAGGCAATTACCAGGTTGGAGTTGAACTGGAGAGAACGGAAAATTTTTGGGGAGTTGACTTTCCTCCCGGAGATTGGGGAGTTTCGACATCGGCTTCACTCATGGGGGATCTACCCGGATAGTTGGTCCCCAGGGCGCGGTGGGCGGCTACGAGTTCCAGGGGCTTAGCTCCACCGTGAACGCTCTGGTCTTGGTCATGCTAGAAAAAGGCGTTCTCAGCCAGGCGACAGCCCGCCTTGTGGACGTTCAGAAAAACACCGTTCTGCGGGTCCTGAACCACTTTTCTAGACTTGGCGGCGATCGGTCAGCAGGGCAAAAAACAGAGGGGCAATAAATATGGAAATCTCGGACGTCCAGCTAAAGTGTACCAGTTGCAGTATGCACAAACAATTCAGCCTCAGTGCGGAGCAAGCCCGGCAGATCACCCAAGGCGGGCAGCTCGAATTCCGCTGTGGCTATTGTGGCGCCCGCAAAACCTGGGTGGCTGCTGAGTCCACCGACCATGTGTCACAGAATTTTTTTGCGTGGCGGTAAGCTGTTTCACCCCGTTCGTGAAAACTGGCAACCTTTGCCGGTCTGAGGCCCGGAAGGGGCATTCGATTAATCCTGTAATCTGGCCTCCCAAGAGGTCCATAGGGGTCCTTTCGGGCTAAAGTGAAAGCCCTCATCATCCGATTTAAAACAAAGCGGACCAAGTGTGTGGCCTCCGGGAAACGTTCGCACTCGTGCCTTAGGGCCACCACTGGGGTCAAACGTCTTGCGAATCAAGGTTCGAGATGAACTCAGAAACGCCCTTCGCGGCACATGATTCCATCAGCCAAGCACTTGCAAACGCGCGGGCCGTATTGGTTCATCTTCTTTATGAACGGACTATCCTGGTGTTGACCCTCCTATTCTGCGCTGCAATGGGAGGTATCTTGTGGCGTCAGTTTTGGCTGCAGTCGAGGTTTGTCGAGGTGACGGCGCTGCAAGCTGCAGCCCATTATACCCTGGCGCTGACGGAGTTCCGCACACTCTACACGGCCGAAGTCGTAGAGGTGGTAAGAGCCCACGGGATCGAGGTGACCCATGAGTACAAAGGGAAGGATAAAGCAATCCCACTCCCCGCGACTTTGAGCATGGAGTTGGGGCGGCGCATCACCCAACAAGGGAGCGGCGGCCAAACCCGGCTCTATAGTCCCTATCCGTTTCCGTGGCGAGCCGAGACCGACGGCTTGCGGGATGATTTTGCACGGGAAGCATGGAATTTCTTGCGGCAAAACCCGGACACCCCCTTTTTCCGTTTTGAAGAATTTAATGGCCGTCCTTCCCTTCGGTACGCGACTGCGGATATGATGCGGCCCAGTTGCGTCAATTGCCACAACACGCACCCGGATACTCCCAAGAAAGACTGGAAAGTGGGAGATGTACGGGGGGTACTGGAAGTTACTTTTCCTTTGGATAAGGCTATTGCTCAGAGTCGGATCGGCCTAAAACAAACATTCTTTGTGATGATGTGGATCGGTCTGTTTGGAATAACCGCCATGGTGCTCGTGATTAGCAAGTTCCGTCAAACCGCGGCGGGGATGGCGGAGTCGGTCAGAGAATTGAACGAGGCCAAGCGTCGGGCAGAAGAAGCGGCTCGGGCCAAGAGCGAATTTCTCGCCAACATGAGCCATGAAATTCGTACGCCCCTAAACGGAATCGTCGGCATGACGGAGCTGCTACTCGATACCGAGCTTGTCGAGGAGCAGAGAGAATATCTCGACCTCGTCAAGAAATCGTCCGACTCTCTGCTGACCGTAATCAACGACATTCTCGACTTCTCAAAAATTGAAGCCGGGAAACTGGATTTCCTCATAGAAGGCTTTGACCTTAGCGAGAGCCTCGGCGACACCATGCACCTGCTCGCGCTGCGAGCGCATGAAAAGGGCCTGGAGCTGGCCTTCGAGATGGCGCAGGACGTCCCGGACGGGGTCGTGGGCGACGTTGGCCGATTGCGGCAGATCATGGTAAACCTTGTCGGCAACGCCATCAAGTTCACGGAGCATGGAGAGGTCGTCGTTAAGGTAGACCTGGACAGTCGACGCGAAGCGAGTCCGGATGAGGTCCGCCTCCACTTCTCGGTATCTGATACGGGAATTGGCATACCCGCCGATAAGCAGGAAGAGATATTCCAATCATTCTCCCAGGCCGATGGGTCCACGACACGCAGCTACGGAGGGACCGGCCTCGGCCTTGCCATATCTTCTCAGCTCATTGAGATGATGGGTGGCGAGATCTGGGTCGAGAGTGAAGTGGGCGTAGGCAGTACATTTCATTTCGTCGTCCGACTTGGCCTTCAGACCGAAGCCTCCTCGGCGACTCCGATCGGCACCGACGTTTCAGCGCTCAGAGACATGACTGTCCTGATAGTCGACGACAATGCGACGAACCGGCGAATCCTCGAACAGGTCGTCACCAATTGGGGAATGAATCCAATCTTGGTGGAAGACGGCCAATCTGCGCTGCAGGCGTTGGAGCAGGCAAAGGCCGAGGGCAACGAGGTCCCTCTGATACTCAGCGACGTCAATATGCCGGTGATGGACGGGTTTGAGCTTGTCAAGCGCATCAGGGAGCAGCCCGGCCTCACGGGGGCGACCATCATGATGCTGACGTCTTCGGAGAGAGGTGGGGATGCCGCCAGGTGTCGAGAGCTTGGAATCACACGTTATCTCACCAAGCCGATCAAGCAGGCCAGCCTGCTGAAGGTCCTGCTGTCGGCAATTGAAGCAACGCAGCCGGCCGCCCCTAAAGCGCCCGCTTCAGATCCTGAAGAGGTCGCCATGCCCAGCCTATACGTCCTTATTGCCGAAGACTATGACGTTAACCAGAAGCTTGTGACTCGCCTTCTGGAAAAGCGGGGACATCGTGTTGTTCTGGCCAACGACGGACGAGAGGCCGTCCGGGCCTTCGAGAGCGAAAAGTTCGATCTGGTGCTCATGGATGTGCAGATGCCTGAAATGGGTGGATTCGAGGCGACCGCGTTGATTCGCGAGAAGGAGAAGGCCACGGGCGGCCACATCCCGATTGTCGCCATGACCGCAAATGCGATGGCGGGCGACCGAGAGCGCTGCATCGAAGCAGGCATGGACGCATATGTCGCCAAGCCACTGAAGTCCAAAGAGCTGTTCCAGGTTATCAGAGAATCCGTAGAAAGCCTCAGCGGCATGAACAGCGATTCGAGGAACGAGCCACAAAGGAGTATGCCGGTGGCATCAGAAAACAGTCAGGTCATCGACAAAGACTCTGCCCTGGACCAACTCGAAGGTGACGAAGAGCTGTTGGGGCAGATGGTTGGTCTTATTTTGGAGGACTGCCCCAAGTTCATGGAGGATATTCGTGCTGCAATCGCCAGAGGAGATGCCGAGGTATTGCAAAGGACCTCGCACACGCTGAAGGGCGCCGTGGGCAACCTGCAGGCACACGCGGTCTATGAAGCGGCCCTCCGGTTGGAAATGATTGGGCGAAGCGCCGACCTTAGTGGGGCGGAAGAGGCTCTCGGCAAGCTGAACGAAGAGATGAATCGGCTGCTGCCGGCCCTAGAAGCGCTTTCGAAAGAGTATGCGTCATGAAGGTACTGGTAGCTGAAGACGACAGGTCCACCCGACTACTTCTCGAAACAACCCTCTTGAGATGGGGGTATGACGTTTCGACCGCCGCCAACGGCAGCGACGCGTGGGAGGCGATTCAGGGCGAGGACCCGCCGGAGCTGGTCATCCTGGACTGGATGATGCCGGATATGGACGGCGTCGAGGTCTGCCAGAAGATAAGCGAGACGGAGGGTCTTACGCCGCCCTACGTCATACTGCTCACGTCCAAAGGGCGAAGAGAGGATATCGTAGAAGGCCTGCGCGCCGGAGCAGACGACTACGTGACGAAACCCTTCGATTCGGAAGAGTTGCGTGCGCGGGTCAGCGTCGGTGAGCGGTTGCTCGAGCTACAGCAGCAGCGGCTCGAACAGGAGACCGCCCATTACATCGAGCAGCTACAGCACGCCCAGAAGATGGAGGGCGTAGGCAGGCTTGCAAGCGGAGTCGCCCACGATTTCAACAACCTGCTGACGGCGATCATGGGCTATTCGGAGCTCTTGATGAAGCCCGAGCGCCCGCAGGAGTCCGTAATCCGAGACATCCAGGAGATCAAGAAGATCGCACAACGCGGCGCCCGTCTGACCCAGCAGCTGCTGTCATATTCTCGGCGCGACGCCTTGCAGTCCAGGGTAGTGAGCCTGAACGAGCTTGTCCTCGACACGAACGATATGCTGCGCAGAGTGATCGGCGAGGATATCGAGCTGGTCGTATTGCTGCATCAAGACATCGGCCTGACCAATATCGACCCGAGCCAGTTCACGCAGATACTGGTAAATCTCGCCGTCAACGCCCGCGATGCCATGCCCGGCCTCGGGAAGATTACGGTCGATACGGGCGAGTTGACGGTCGACGACGACGAAAACGTGGGGCCCGAGGGTATACCCAACGGGTCCTACGTGACCCTGACGGTCACCGACACCGGCACAGGCATGTCCCCCGAAGTACAGGACCGGATCTTCGAACCCTTCTTCACCACGAAAGAAGAAAGCAGGGGAACAGGTCTGGGACTGTCGACCTGCTCCACAATACTGGAGCAGAACAATGGGTTCATCACGGTCGAAAGCGAGCTTGGAAAGGGCACCTCTTTCCGCATATATTTGCCGCGCATCGACGACATCGCCGACGTTACAACGACCGTAGAAGACGTCCATGTGTCGGCATTTGGCACGGAGACCCTGTTCCTGGTAGAGGATGAGCCGTCTGTGCTTGAGATGATGACGCAGACCTTACGCGACCACGGCTACTCGGTGCTGGAGGCCACCAACGGTGTGGAAGCCATCCAGAAGGCCCAGGAACACGCCGACGAAGAGATACATCTTCTGCTGACCGACGTTGTAATGCCGTTAATGGGCGGCATGGAGCTCGCAACGCAGATGAAGGAGATTCACCCCGAGACAAAGGTGCTGCTCACATCGGGTTATATCGACGATAATGATGCTCTCCGCACCTTGTATGCGGAGGACGGCCAGTTTATTCAAAAGCCCTTTACCCCGGATGTCCTCGCGCTAAAAGTCCGTGAGGTACTGGACCACCCGCCGATCCCTAGTACGAACAGGCCAAAGGCGTCTCAATAGGCCTCGCGATCATATCCTCTGTCAATGAGGTCCATTAAGAGCCTATCCGAAAACCTTAATATGACGTTTTACGGTCCTTCGACAGCGCTCTCCGCAGAAGCGGAGTCCGAAGATATTCTGTTTGAAGAGTCGGACAGGACGAACGGAAGATTGCCCGTTCGTGGTGAGCTTGTCGAACCATTCGTGGCAGTTTTCGGATAGGCTCTAAGTCGGGCGGCCGCATGGGATGCTCATCTGATGGGCCGCACTCTTCTCATCGGCGCGCCTGGATCGTCGGGACCCGCACTTCGAACCGACGCCTATACAGGACCGTGTCTATCGAATAGCTGGAGGCATCTCCTACCTCCACTCTAGCTCGTTTTTCTTCTTGCAATCCAACGTGGCTGAGCGCATATGCGGCCGAGAAACTCCAGTATCGTATGTGCGGCGAGGTACGACGTAATCCCCGTGCCAACATCCAGCTGAGGATTTACCTCCACCAGGTCGAAGCCCACTATGTCCAGATGCTCCGCCAGCGCAAACAGGGAGTCACGCAGCTCCGCGTAGCTCATGCCGTTGGGCTCGGCGGACACGCATCCAGGCACCAACGGCAGGTCGAGCACGTCGATATCGATGCTGACGTAGCAGCGCGCGCCTCCGGGCAGCAGCTCGGCGAGCCCCTGGGGCCCCAGCTCACGCGCTTCAGTCATGCCGATGACCCGATTTCCGTCGCTGATCGAATCGTCGACCCAGTCCTTGACGTTTCGCAAGCTCCGAATGCCTACCTGAGTCAGACTCTGCACATGAGACATGTGATGGATATGGCGAAAGGCGTGCGAATTAGAGTATTCGAATCCGTGCATGAAGGGGGAATAGTCGATGTGCGCATCGAAGTGGACCACGTGCAGAGGCTCGCTAAACGCCCGAACGACTGGAAATGTTATAGCGTGGTCTCCGCCAAGCACCACGGGCATCGCGCCCGCCTTCAGGATGCCTTCGACGGCCTCCGTGATTCGCCGGAAGGTGCCTTCGACGTCGGTGGGCCAGACATCCGCGTCACCTACGTCGGCGATCCGCTTGTTTTCGAGCTCATAGCTCAGATACACCTGGTCCGCGTCGTGATCGTAGTATCCCCTGGTCCCGAATCTCAGGGAATGCTCGCGGATGGACCGCGGTCCAAATCGAGATCCTGGCATGAAGGGCGAGCCCTCGTCCGTGGGCACGCCTATGACGGCAATGTCGGCGTCGAGCTGGTCGAGATCGGTACAGATTTTCGCTCTGAGAAACGACGGTATACCGGCGAAGGCGTACCTTGGCGATCCCAGGTCGTTGCTCGGAGCCGAGTCGTCAGCGGTCATGAGCGCTTCCCTTCCCACGTTGAAGCTGATAGATGCGATGCGAGCGTAGTCACGCCGCTACCCGTTCAGCTTCCATATGGCCTCCATGATGGCGACGGGATTCATGGGCAGCCTGTCCATTCGGACCCCAACGGCCCTGTAGATGGCATTGGCCACTGCGGCCGGAGGTGGGATGATGGGGACCTCCCCCACCCCCCTGACGCCGAATGGATGGTTGGGATTGGGCACCTCTACTATGACCGTGTCTATCATCGGCAAGTCTAGGCTGGTGGGCATGCGATAGTCCAGAAGGCTGGAATTCAGCATCTGGCCGCTCTCGCTCATGTAATATTCCTCGTTCAACGCCCAGCCGATCCCCTGGGCCGCGCCTCCCTGCATCTGGCCCTCGACGTAGCTTGGATGAATCGCCTTGCCCGTGTCCTGAACGACGGTGAACCTCAGGATGTCGACCTTGCCGGTCTCAGGGTCCACCTCTACGTCTGCGATGCAACCCGCGAAGGCCCCGCCGGGTCCAGAGGCGTTTACAGAGCCCCGGCCCGCTATGGGCCCTCCCGTGCCGTTTAGCCGCGCCGCCAGCTCTTGAAAGGACATCCTCAGCTCCGGGTCTGACTTCGACTGAAACACGCCGCCTTCCAGGGTCACGGCCTCCGCGTCGATATCCCAGATGCTCGCCGCGCGCTGCACTAGCTGCTCCTTCAGATGTTGCGCCGCCTCATGTGCGGCCCAGCCCGTCTTGAAGGTAACACTGCTTCCCCCCGTCCCACTCGTGTACCCTATCGAGTCGGTGTCGGCAACGGCCGGATGCACCTGCTCGGCCTTTATGCCCAGGACCTCGGCGGCCTGCATGGCGACGGAGGTGCGTGTGCCGCCAATGTCGGCGGAGCCCTCGATCAGGTTCAGCGTGCCGTCGGCGTTAATGCTGATCGTACAGCTGGACTCGGCCCCGCCGTTCATCCAGTAGCCGACCGCCACACCGCGTCCCTTGTTGGGGCCGTCCAGCGGTGCGTTCCAGTGCGGATGGCTCTTCAGGGCCTCCAGCATCTCGATCATTCCGATTCGAGGGAACACCAGACCGCTGGCCCTTCTCGTGCCTTCCTTCGCGGCGTTATTGAGGCGAAACTCAACGGGGTCCAGCCCGAGCTTCTCGGCCAACTCGTCGATGACAGTCTCGGCCGCGAAGGCGGCGTTCGTCGCGCCGGGAGCCCGGTACGCGCCCGCCTTCGGCTTGTTTACGAGGACATCGTAGCCGTCGATCACGACGTTGGCTAAGTCGTAGGGCCCAAACACGGTCTCGGCCGCCGCGCCGACAGGCGAGCCGGGATACCCGCCGGCCTCGTATGCGAGGTAAGCCTCGGCCGCCGTTATCTTGCCGTCGTTCGTCGCGCCGATCTTTACTCGAATGTAGGACCCCGAGGTCGGGCCGGTCCCCTCGAAGACCTCTTTCCGGGTCATTACGATCTTGACGGCCCGGCCAGTCTTCTTCGATAGCAGCGCCGCCACGGGGTCGTGGTAGAGTGGGAACTTGCCGCCGAAGCCGCCACCGATCTCCATTGGGGTCACCTTCACCTGGGAGACCGGCACGTCCAGACACGCCGCCACCGCGCCTCGGACCTCGAAGGGCCCCTGGGTGCTCGTCCAGATATGGACTCTGCCGTCGTTGTTCCAGAGCGCGGTCACGTTCTGGGGCTCGATGTAGCCCTGGTGGACCATCGCGGTATTGAACTCTTTTTCGACGACGACATCGGCCTGGAGAAAACCCTGAGCGACGTCTCCAAGCTCGTGCCGAAAATGCTCGGCGACGTTGCTGGGTCCGCCGCCCTCCCGACCGAGCTCATTCGTCCTCAGCTCGTCTATCAAGATGGGCGCGTCCCCGCTCATGCCGTCGGGCGCCGTCACGACCGAAGGCAGGACCTCGTATTCGACCTCCATCAGGTTGAGTGCTTCTTCCGCGACATGGTCGCTGATCGCCGCCACGCCCGCTATCGCATGACCGACGTAGAGCACTTTGTCCTTTGCCATCACGTTGGTCCGCATATAACCGAGGTCCATGGCGCCCTCGCCGTAATCGACTGTTGCACCCGAAGGCGTGTCCGGCAGGTCCTGAAAGGTGACGACGGCATAGACGCCTTGCAGGGCCTCCGCCTTGCCCGTGTCGATGGAGTTGATTCTGGCGTGCGCATGGGGACTTCGCAGTATCTTGCCGTGCAGCAGGCCGGCGGACTGATAGTCCGCTCCGTACAGGGCCCTTCCCGTCACCTTGTCCGCGCCGTCGTGACGGATTGGCCGCGTGCCGATGACGTCGTAAGTGGTATTGGACAGGACTACGCTGGGCTCGTATTCCGCTGCGGCCATTTTTTCGCTCCTATCAAGGTTTGCTCGTTTGTCATGTAGCTGCGGTCATTGGAGGCCATCAGTGGTATGGGGGTGACTTCATACCGCGAGGCAACTCTATCGGAGGGGTATCGGCCGTCTCCGACTCCACCCACTGTGCGAGCTCATCGTCCACCTCCTCGACCTCTTCCGCCTCCCACTCCAGAATATCGCCGGCCTCCAGTGCCTGAATCAGGCCCAGTTTTACTTTCTCCAGGTCGAGGTCGAATGGGCATATGACACCGGCGATAGAGTCTCCGCCGACCTGGCACTGTATGTTTGCCCAGGTGTCGTCCTCCCTCGGGACCTCACCCTGCATGTCTATACGTCGGTCCGTGCTGCCCTCCTTCGGGACGATGGTGCCCGCGCTGCCGGGAATACGCGTGATCTCGGCAACCAGGTCCTTCAGGACCCGCATATTTTTTTCGCTTGTTTCCGACAGACTGGAGTTGCCCGTGCCGGCCCAGTCGCGTCGCACGACGGTCTGGGAAGACGAAGCTCTCTGGTGTAGCTCTACCTGACTGAAAAGTCGCTGAGCGTAGCGGTTGCCGTGGCCCTGCTGTATCTGACGGGATATCTCGGCCCTCGTAGTCGAATACATGGGCTGCATCAGACCTTTATCCGTAAGCAGGAAGGCGTTTTGCTTCAGCGACTCGTCGCTGAAGTTCCCGCCGATGCGAATCCCGGCGGATGAAGACGTGGCTTCTTTATCGGACTCTTCACGGCGGGCCGCCCTACTACCGAGCGGTTTCCGGCCACGGCCTTCATCTTTTCCGCGTGCCTGGTACTTAGGCATTATCTAAACCCTCCCCTTTCAACGCCGCCGCTCTTCAAGCATTGCCGGTGCAATGGACCTGCTTATGCCCTCGACGCCGTCCGTCTCGAATCATCTATGTCTTCATTAATACTACGACGTTCAAACGCTACACCACTCCACTCTCCTCTCGGAGGTCCTTCAGGGACTGGGAGAATGCGTCGATGGTGCGGTCGATGACCTGCTCGTCGTGGGCCGAGGACACCAGGAACGCTCGCCCTCCCATCATATCGACCTCGTTTACCAGCATGGCCCGTCTCAGCGCGCGAGTCTTCTCGACGGGCATCGTGCTGTAGACCTCGGCGAATGGCATGGTGCAGAGGTCGCGGTCGCAGCTACAATCGGCGCCGAGGTTCACGTGGACAATCGATGCGATGCCGTGAGCGTGGCCGGTGACCTCGTTCCGAATGAAGGACTCGTTCAGCCCGTCCTTCAGGCGTTTTGCCATGGCGTCGGCCCTGGCGTTCACACCCTCGTTGGCGATGGCCTCCAGCGTGGCGAGTCCCGCGGCGACCGTCGTAGGCTGCGCGTTGTAGGTCCCGCCCTGCGGCACTCGGAGCACGTTGTTCCATTCCGGGTCGTCCTTGAAGGCCATGAGCTCCATGATATCGGCCCTGCCGCCGACGGCGGAGCCCGGCTGCCCGCCCGCGATAATCTTCGCCATCGTCGTCAGATCGGGTTGAAGGTCCCATCGGACCTGGGCGCCGCCGGGAGACAGACGGAAGCCGGTTATGACCTCGTCCATGATGAAGACGACGCCGTGCCGCGCCGTCACTTCTCGAAGGTCGTGCAGGAACTGGGGGTTCTGCAACGGAAACGTGCCGTAGTGAGCGCCGTTGCACTCCACTATGACGGCGGCGACGTCGTTGTCCTCAGATAGAATTCGGTCCAGCGCGGCGATGTCCACCGGCGACACTATGACGG
>JADFKI010000340.1 GCA_022565015.1 Chloroflexota bacterium | reverse complement strand
TCCTAAGCTGGACTTTGCACTAAAGATGTCTCCTAAATTTGAGGGAGTTGGAACGGGTTTATTATGGTGCCTTCGCTCTGCCGCATAAACACCCATCTCATCGTTCAAGGACTTTCTGCACCCGCCCTGCAAACTCGACATGTAAAAAGTCTGCCGATTACTGACCATCAGCTATACGCCTTCGTTTTGAGGCTCAATCGGAATGTACAAAGTCCAGCTAAGCCCCTTAGATCTTAGGCGAGCGCCTTGAGGTCAAGAGTATATTTGGCCTCACGTCGGCCGTGTTCCACGGGCTGGATGGCCGTTATTCCATCCATGGCATGAACTGGCGCCACTCCTCCAAAATACTCCTGTGGTGGAACATGTAGTAGGGATTCGGACGCGGCGCGGTAGGCTTTTTGAGCATCCTCATGTTGGCTTCTTTTGGCGTGAGGCCGGCTTTTCTGTGGTTGCATGGGATGCATGCGCTTACGACGTTCTCCCATACGTGAGGACCACCTCTGGACCGCGGCATGATGTGATCGAGAGTCATGTTCTTGGACTCCTTGCCGCAGTACTGGCATCTGAAGCCGTCTCTGTAGAAGATCGCACGGCGAGACAGCCTGCGTCGCACCAGGGGGCGCTTAACCATGTAAACGAGACGGATGACCGACGGCACTTGGACGAGCAGCGAGATGGTACGGATGTGGCCGCGGCCGTTGATGATAATCTCTGCCTTGCCCCGTCCCAGAAGCACTACGGCGCGCCTCACGTTGCACACGTTCAGAGGCTGGTAGTTCTGGTTAAGAACTAGTACGGGGGAGTTAATCAAAGGTCTGCCGTTTATCTGAGGACATTTTTTTGCCGGGTTATCCCTCTATAGCGCTCTCCAGGATTTCCAGTGAAATCTTAAAGTCCGACGGAATGAATCCCAGGGCGTTGCCCGGCAGAGCGTTCGTAAAGTTGATAAACGCCGGTACCGTGGCAGAATCCGTCAGCGCCCCTTCGACCGCTTCCTTCGTATCCTGCACTTTGGGCACCTGGACCGCGATGCCTCCAGTAATTCCCGTGTCGGGCAGCTCGAAGTTATAGGTAAACCTGGCCAGGACGATAATGATTGCGCTGGAGATGATGATGCCCAGTATCGCGCCGACGACTATCCCTCCGACGCGGTCGGTCACGCCGACGATGCCCAGCGTCGCAAGGTTAATGATGGGGCGTACGACCTTCCAGACCATTCTCGCCAACACCAGAGACAATCCCATGATGATTACGAAGGCCATGACCGTGACGATGGTGTCGCTGGTCAGGGATGAGGCGAAGAGCCCTCCAACCTGCTCGCTGAGCTGTCCGGCCACGAGCCAGCCGATGAGTAGGGCCACCGCGTTGATCGCCGCGCCGAGCAGGCCCAGACGCATACCCAAAATCGCCCCGACTACCAGGATCGCAAGTAATAAGAAATCCAACCAGTTCATACGGGTCCTCGATTAGCTGGCCTCAGGAGCTGTTCTCTCCCGCGCCAGGGGAACAACGTTGACTGTTTGCTCAGTTTAACATAGGCCGAAAAGGGCTACAAAGGGCCGCTCCCGTCAGCTTTCGTGTGTAAAATTCTCGGCCCGGTTAGTTTTGAATCCGCATATCAGCCGATGCCACTCTTCACTGATCGTCCTCCGACTCATATGGCGACCATTACCGGCATCCCGGCGATGGCGTGGCCAGCCGGCACGTCCTACAACCGGCCTGCACCCTAGCACACGCGGGGGTATCCTATTCCGCCAGGAACGGCACCGCCAGGCCCCTGAGCAGCCAGGCGCGACGGAAGGCATTCCTCGAATTATGGCAACGCGGTCATACCCACGGCATGTCGTCTAATCGAGTTGTCGGTCTTATTTAGGCGGGAAAGGCCGATGACGAAGGGCAGTCGGGTATTATAATTGGAAGCATGGCGACAATCATTACGCGCGGCGCGCAACAGTGACTATCGGCATCATATTAGGTTTCCTGCAGGGAACGACGGAGTGGCTGCCGGTGAGCTCCGAGGGCGTCGTCGCCTTCGTCGGCAGCTTCTTCTTCGGTCGGTCCTTGAGCGAGGCCGTGGCAATCGCCCTCTGGCTCCACCTGGGCACCGTGATATCCGCCCTCGTCGTTCTACGCTCCGAGGTATTGGGCCTCGTCAGAGAGGCGCTCACCAGTCCCCTCAGGCCGTCCCCTCTCCTGAGATTCATCGTGGTCTCAACCCTTGTCAGCGCCGTGGTCGGGTTCCCGCTTCTGCTGACCCTGGACGAGATCTCGACGCGGGTTGGCGCGGCGGCCATGGGGATCATAGGCCTCATGATGTTCATTACGGGCGGGCTCCAGCTGAGACGAAAAGAGGATGGGACTCGAAAAAGAGAAGACCTCTCCTACAAGGACGCCGTTCTGGCGGGCATCGCGCAGGGATTTGCCGCCTTGCCGGGGCTTAGCCGTTCCGGGCTTACGGTTTCGGCGCTGCTGGCCAGGCAGATCGACCGGCGCGAGGCACTTGTTTTGAGCTTCCTCATGAGCATTCCGGCGAGCCTTGGAGCGGGGATATTCTCGGCACGAGAGGGCGGGAATCTTGAGGCCGGCAGCGCCCTTGCCGCCTTGGTCGTGGCCGCGGTGGTCGGACTATTTACCATCCGAATCTTGTTGTCCGTGGTCGAGCGAGTCAACTTTGCGAAGGTTGTCATTATCGTCGGCGCCTTCATGATCGCGGGCGCGGCCTTGCAGGTCTTCAGCTGACACCTTCTATTTTGAGTATCTCTAGGTGTCTCCCGCAGGCCCTTCCCCGGCACGATCTGATTCTGGCCTCCCGATTGAAGTCGTCTAAGAGCCTTATCCGAAAACCTCATTTGGACGTCTTACGGTCCTTCGACAATGCTCTCCGTTGCGGCGGAGTCCGAAGATATTCTGTTCAAAGAGTCGGACAGGACGAACGGAAGATTGCCCGTTCGTGGTGAGCTTGTCGAACCATTCGTGGCAGTTTTCTAAGACTGCGCGGCTTGCACTACCCTTTATTAAAATTGTTGAGTCATTCAAAGCGCCTCCCGCCGACCAGGCCAAAGGATTGCCAAGGCCGTGGCCCAGGGAAGACAATA
>JADFKI010000096.1 GCA_022565015.1 Chloroflexota bacterium | reverse complement strand
GTGCCGAAATTGGAGACGGTCTGGCCGGCCCACAGCTTTACGAAGTCCGTGTTGCGCCAGAGGCCGGTAAGTCGAAAGGGCAAAGGGCGACCTCATTGGTATAAGCAATGGGAACGAGTTTAGCAGAACCGGGAGGCCTGCTAAACGTGAACGCTCAGGCGCATTCCCCGAAGCAGGTCCGATGAGACGCGCGTCTATCCGGAACTGGACCCAGGGTCATGCTCTCGTAGAATCTCCTGAAGCAGCAGCCTGGCCACGGCCTTGTCCAGGGGCTGGTTGTTGTTGCCGCACTTGGGCGACTGGATGCAGCCGGGGCAGCCCGACTCGCACGGGCAATCCCTTATTACCTCCAGGGTAGCCCCCCAGAGCTCCTCGATGATGTCGTAGCCGTGCTCGGAGATGCCGACGCCGCCGGGATGACCGTCGTGGATGAACACCTGCGGCTTGCCCGTGTCGGGATGGATGGGCGTCGAGATACCGCCGATGTCGTTGCGGTCGCACATGGCGAACAGGGGCAGCACGCCTATGGCTGCGTGCTCGACGGCGTGAAGCCCGCCCATGAGGTCGAGGCGATTCTTTTGAATATACTCCAGCGTGTCCTTGGGCACGTCGAACCAGACCGATATCGTGTCGAAGCTCTGGGTCGGCAGATCGACGTACTCCTCGCCCAGGACCTCCTCGGTGAGCCTGGCCTTGCGTCTGAATCCCACTACGCTGGTCGAGACCTTGACCTCGCCAAGATAGACCGTCGTGCGGCCGGCGGGCCGCTGCTTGAACGTCTTCAATACACGCGTCTCCGTGTAGTCGCGGACCTCGGTGTAATACGGAACGTCCGTCTGGGACGCATAGGCCGTCCGCGATACCAGGTCCAGGTCCTCGATCAGGTACTGCTCGCCCTGGTGAAGATATATTCCACCGGGGTGCAGCTGCGTGAACGCCGTCGCCTCGTCCACCGTCTCGAGGATCACGCCGCTGTCCTTCTCCACGAGGGTGTAGAAGTTGGCAGAGGTGGAGCGAATGCTGACGTTCTCGGCGGGGAAGTCGACCTCCGGCTCCAGGTGCCAGCGCTGGTCCTTTACGTGCAAGAAGCCGTCGCTCTGAAGCTCCTCCGCGTAATAGAGAAGGTCCGGCCCGAATAGCTGAACGTCGTCCATGACGAGCGGCGCCTCGTAGGCGGCGCACAGAAGCTGGGGCTTGAGGATGTATGGGTTGCCCGGCGATATGCGTGCGCTCTCGTGCGGGTTGCCGAAGAAGTACTCCGGGTGCCGCATGAGATACTGGTCCAGGGGATTGTCCGAGGCCACGAGCACGCTCAACGACCGCTCGCCCCGCCTGCCGCTTCGGCCCGCCTGCTGCCAGGTCGAAGCGATGGTGCCGGGATAGCCGGCGAGCACGGTCGCGTCCAGGTCCCCGATATCTATCCCGAGCTCCAGGGCATTGGTAGTCGTGAGGCCGAGCAGTTTTCCTTCGGCGAGGTCCTGCTCGATGGCCCTCCGGTCTTCGGGCAGGTAGCTCGCCCTGTAAGGGGCGACCCTACGAGCAATCGCGGGGTCGGTGGCGCGCAGCAGGTCTCGCACATATACGTAGATCAGCTCTGCGGTGCGTCTCGTGCGCACGAACGTCAGCGTGCGGACGTACCGACGAAGAAGCTCCGAAAACAGGTTGGCCGCCTCGCTGTTGGTGCTGCGCCGGCTGCCCTTGGCCAGATCCAACATGGGCGGGTTCCAGAAGAGGAAGTCCTTGCCCCCGTAGGGCGAGCCGTCCTCGTCGACCACCTGAAAGGGCAGGCCGACGAGATTTTCGGCGTGCTCGCCGGGATTGGCGATAGTCGCCGAGCACAAGATGAACTGAGGGTCGCTGCCAAAGCGTTTGCACAGCCGTCTGAGGCGGCGTATGACGTTGGCGACGTGCGAACCGAACACGCCCCTGTATACGTGCGCCTCGTCTATGACAACGTAGCGAAGGTTGCGTATGAGCTCATACCACGAGCGGTGGTTGGGCAGTATGCCCAGGTGGAGCATGTCCGGGTTGGTTATCAGGACCCTGGAGTGGCGCCGGATATCGGAGCGTTCCCGGGTGGGGGTGTCGCCGTCGAATATGCCCTGCCTCACACGCCTGCCGTCGGGTATCAGCTTCGCGAGGCCTTTGGACTGGTCCTGGGCCAGCGCCTTGGTGGGGAACATGTAGATGGCGCGGGCGGCCCTGTCCTCCATCAGCGCCTCGATAACGGGTATGTGATAGCAGAGGCTCTTGCCGCTGGCGGCGGGCGTGGCGACGATTACGTTCTCACCACGCCTCGATGCGTTCACGGCCTCCGCCTGGTGCGCGTACAGCTTTTCGACGCCCGTGTCGCGAAGAGTCTCCTGGAGCCGCTCGGGCAGAGGCCGTTCGAGGACTCCGTCCGTCGCATCCTTCACGGGAATGTCCTGGCAATGGACTATCTGCCCGTTGTACCACGGCATGCTCTGGATATCTCTGAGGAAGGCGGCAACGTCCATAACGGGCCTCGTGGATGCCTGGGCTGGTAGCTAAAAGCCGGTAAGAGTCTCAAGCTCGATGCCAACGATCTCCAGGTCGTCCCTGCTGCTCTCGATGAAGTCGACGACGCGGTTCAGGACCTCGTCGGTATGCTTCAGGCTGTTGCTGACGCAGGTGATTCCCAGCACTGCGCTCTGCCAGCTATCGTTGTCGCTCACCTCGGCGACGGACACGTTGAACTTGTTCCTTATTCGCGAGGAAAGCGAGCTGATGACCCGTCGCTTACCCTTCAGGTCCTGGTTTTCGGGCAGGCGCAGGGTTAGTTTGCAGACTCCGACGTTCATACCGGCATAAACTACGCTAGCTGAGATTTTGGACGATTATAGCACGTCTGTTCCCGACACTTCCTATACTTTATATGAATTCGTAAACATTCATTGCCGAATAGATCAAAACCCACCCCACACGACGGTCTGTCAAGCGAATATTCGCATTTTTATCGGGATATAAATGAGTCATTTCATGGTCCCGTTGCTATAATGACCCCATTTTCCGGCCCTGGGAAATCCGGCGCAATAGGCCCGGGTTCGAGCGAGGTAATGGGATGTACGCTATAGGAAAGGCCGCCGGATATCGGTCTCCATTGATAATGGCTGCTGGGATATCGGCCGTGCTTGGGGTCGTCGCCGTGATGCTGCTCACAGGAGCTGACGCGGGTAATTCCCAGGCCGTGGAGAGCCCGGCGACGCAGATTTCGGAGCCCAATCCGACGGCGTTCGTCGCGACCAACCTCGATGCGCCGGGAGCTGTTGCTGCCGAGCCGGCGCCGTCTGAACCCCTGGTTGCCCCGGCGTCTGAATGCGGCTCCGATGCAAGTGTGGAGACCTCCCCCGAGAGCGGCGAGTCCGGCCTGATCGTCATGGCCGGCACGGTGTCCGCCGGAGGCCTGCTTTCAGTGCCCATCGTGCTCAGCCATGCGCCTGCGGGCCTCGCCGGATACGACGTCAGGCTAAGCGTGGCTGACCCTTCGATCGCCCGCCTTGCCCGGATCGACTTTCCCAATTTCGGCCTGGCGCGTGAGGTCGAAGCGAGTGAGCAACATATGCGCATAGCCGCGGCGGACCTTCTGAGGGTCGTGGAGGTCGGGGACGCCGATTCCACGCTTGCCGTTGTCACCGTCGAGGGCGCCGGCAGGGGCGCGACTTCTATCCAGCTGAGCATCATCCGCATGGACGACGACAGCGGCGACCCCATGACACCCCAGGTCTACTCGGGCACCGTGACCGTCTGCTAGACCAATCCCCATTACCGCACTACGCGTCTTACAGAGGTGTGGCGTCGGGCGACCGTCTTTTGTTAGCATGTGTGCACAGTCGTCGCGAGGCAAGGATATTGGCCGAGACCTCACAACACGCGCACTCATCAGACCATATGGGACCGGCTTCGACTTCCGGCAAGCCCGGCCAGTCCCCAGCATTCGCGCATCCGAGCGAAGAAGAGTTCTCAAAGATTCTCGACTTCTACGGACTCAGGTGGGAGTACGAGCCCCGGTCCTTCCCGCTGAGGTGGGAGGGCGAGCAGATGCGGGAGATGTTTACCCCCGACTTCTATCTGCCGGACCTCGACCTGTTCGTCGAGCTGACAACGATGAAGCAGAGCCTGGTCACGGAAAAGAACCGCAAGCTGCGCCGCCTTCGAGAGCTCTACCCCGACGTCAATATCAGGCTGCTCTACAGGCGCGACTACCACAGGCTGCTGGCTAAGTACGGCTTCGGCCCTCTCTCGCAGGCGGACACAAAGGGAATCGACCGGGTCCTGTTCACGACACAGCAGATCCAAAAAAGGGTTGCGGAGCTCGGCAAGGCGATCTCCCAGGACTACAAGGGCACTCAGCCGGTGCTGGTCGGTGTGCTAAAGGGCATGCTGTGCTTCATGGCCGACCTGATGCGGGAGATTTCGCTGCCCATCGAGGTTGAGGTCATGGCGATCTCCCGATACAGGGGCGACGGAGGCAGCGGCGTGAGAATCGCCAAGGACCTGGACTCGGACCTCGCCGGGCGGGACGTGATCCTGGTTGAGGACATCATAGACAGCGGCATGACCCTGAATTACCTGGTGGGCTACCTGCGGGCCAAGAACCCGGCTAGCCTCGAGGTGTGCACCATGCTGGACAAGAAGGCGCGCAGAATCGTCGACGTGCCGGTCAAGTACGTGGGGTTCGAGGTGCCTGACGAGTTCGTGGTGGGCTACGGCCTGGACTATGAAGAGAAGTACCGCAATCTGCCGTTCATCGGAACTCTGACGCCTGAGGAAAAGTCGTAGCCTCTAAAAGCAGTTGTCCCAAGTGACCTTGTCTTCGTTTCTTCCGTGCCCTTTGCCGTTCCTGGTTACCCGTTCTCGGCGCTTGAGCCTTCAAAAACTCGACTTAATTACTTGGGACGTAGATATCATATCACACTTCGAACCAAAATGTCTACACTTTTGGCTTGAATTTCACGCCCATTCCCAGCCTTCTTCCCTTTTTCTCCCCTTCACACCTGCGATTTAGCGATGGAGCCTGGTCCATCTACATGCCATTGCTGGGCTGTCATTCTGTCCGACTCCCATAATGAATATCTTCGGACTCCGTTTCTACGGAGAGCTACGGCGAAGAATCTGGGGACCGGGGGCCTTCCTACCTGAATAATTCAATTTCGAAGCCATTCCGAGCGAGCTGTCGAGCACCGCACGCCACACCCCAGACCCCCCCCCTCACTCAGGGTGACGACACTTTCTACTACAGTCAGAGCTTGTCTGTTTCTACCTAACCCGCATTCAATCGGCTGTCTACCAATCGACACTTCTGCCAGAGTACCAACGCAATTCCCAGGTGATGGAACTTCACCGCAGGGTCGCCTTCGTCATCAGGGGCCAGTAGATATTCTCCGGAAGCAGCCGCGTGCCGAGGATACCCATGCGGGCGTCCATGCCAATGGGATTCCTGAAGGGCGGGTTATCCGACTCGATTATCTTGTGAATTAGCCTGGCCACCTTGATGGGGTCGCCTCCAAAACGCTGAAAGCGATCGTGCCTCCGGTTGTATTTTTCGATGTAGGGCGCGTAGCTGATGTCCGGCGATTCGGCGTTGGCGCCTCTTACCATGTTGCTCTGAAACTCCGTACGAAAGAGCCCCGGCTCCACCAGCGCAACCCTAACCCCAAATGGCGACAGCTCCGTCCTGAGCGATTCGCTTATGCCCTCCAGGGCGAACTTACTGGCCACGTACGCGCCGTTAAACGGCGTGCCCAGCCTGCCCAGCACCGAGCTGATGTTGATAACGATACCCGCCCGCCTCTCGACCATGTCCGGCACCAGGGCCTGTATCATGCGAACGGCGGCAAAGAAATTGGTCTCGAACTGCTGTTTTAGCTCGTCGATGGTCAGGGTCTCTACAGGGCCCCACAGGCCGTAACCCGCGTTATTCACCAGGGCGTCGATGGGGCCGTGCTCCCTGACGACATCCGGCAGCACTCTCGACACGGCGTCGTTACTGTTGACATCCAGCTCCAAAGGAATGAACTTTCGCCCGTTGCCCTCGCATTCGCTCATGAGCGCGTCCAGGCGGCCAATGCTGCGGCTCGTGCCGATCACCCTGTAGCCGAGACCCGCTAGGTACAGGGCCGTAGCCTTGCCAATGCCGGACGACGCGCCGGTTATGAGCGCCGTCTTTTTCCGGCCACACCTCGCCTGTCTAGAGACGCGAGATTCTCGGACCCTTCTTCTGCGCAACAAGATCACCCTGGGCCCCCTTCCACATTTCAATGGGTCGACTGAGTAACTATTTCAAAACATGGTTTGACAAGCTCACCACGAACGGATAGGGCTCTTTCTGCCCGTTCGTCCTGTCCGACTCCCCAATTCGAATATCTTCGGACTCCGCCGCTGCGGAGAGCCTGTCGAAGGATGATCCATTCTGGATAGACGTTTTGAGATAGTTGCTGTGTACCGTTAAGTGAATAACCCTCTAACCGCCTTGGCGCCGTCCCAGACGCTCCGACATCCACCCCTCTATGAATGCGAAGACCTCCGGAGCCGTCGAGTCCCATATTAGCGTATGAAAACCATCGGGAAAGATGGCCAGCTTCTTGTCCGCGACGTTCAGCATCTTGTACAGCAGCCTCGACCCCAGGGGAGATACTATGGTGTCTCTCTCGCCTTGCACTATCAGGGTTGGCGAGTCAATACGGCCTGCCTTTCCGAGCATCAGCTCTGCGATGGCAATGCCTATTCTCATCAGATAAGCTGCCGTGACCTTCTGCATCGCCGACGGGTCTTCGATGCGCGCCAGGACGAAGCTCGATTCCTTGGATGCGGCCGCCAGGCGAGACCCCAGCAGTCCGAACGAGGGCGATCTCGGCGAGCGAAGCAGTCTGCCCACGGCCCTGAGGGTGTCAACGTGAAGCACCTGCCGCAGACTGGATAGCACCGCCGGCGCCACCAGCACGAGGCCCGTCAACGCGCCAGGGTTCTTCGACGCGTAGAGCGCCGCGTACGGTCCTCCCATGCTTTCGCCAATCATGAAAATCGGGACGGCGGGCGCTTCCTTTTTTAGCTGGTCGACCCACTCCTCGATGTCTGAGACCATTCGCTCGGTGGGCGGCAAAGCCCCCTTAGGGCCTCCCGAGCCTCCGTGGCCGCGAAAGTCCAGGGCCGAGTAGACGGCTCCGGGCAACCCCAGTCCCTCGGCGACGATTACGTATGGCGCGGCATGGTAGCCAATTCCGTGAAGCACCAAGACCAGCGCGGTGGGGTCGGACGCTTCGTCGAATCTCCAGGTGCAGTAAGAGAGCTCGACGCCGTCGGTCGAGGTGAAACGATGTACCGTGGCTGTTGGTATGTGACTCGTCATATCCCGAATCCGGCAGTCCCAGCGCGAAATTTACTCGACAAAAACACTACCGCGTACAGGCCTTTACCGCAAGGCGATGATATATAATTAAGATTGGCTTTGTTACGGGTCAGGCATGGAGTTGATGTTGATTATTTCAGTAATCGGAGAAGGAAATGCCCGGCCTGAGATGGAAGACCTGGCTGAGCAGGTTGGGGAAGGGTTGGCTGGGCGAGGTCATGCCATCGTCTGCGGAGGACTCGGCGGTGTGATGGAGGCCGTTTGCAGGGGCGCGAAATCCGCCGGCGGCACCACCATCGGTATTCTTCCCGGAGACGACCCTAAATCGGCAAACCCCTGGGTAGACGTTCCCATATGTACGGGTATGGGGCACGCCCGTAACGTTATCGTGGTCAGGACCGGCAGGGCCGTGATCGCGGTAGGCGGGGCCTACGGGACTCTGTCCGAGATCGGTCATGCCTTGAGCGACGGCATTCCGGTGATCGGTCTGAAAACGTGGGCTATGTCCCGTAGCGGGCACGACGACGACGGCGTTATCGTGGCTTCAGACGCGGAGGATGCGGTAGAAAAGGCCATCCAGGCCGCCAACGGCCGGACTTGAATTAGCAAGATGTAGCCCCATTGGACGGATACCGAGTGAGCAATATTTCCAAGATCATTGCCAGAGAGGTCCTCGACTCGAGAGGCAACCCAACGGTCGAGGTGGATGTCGAGCTTTCGGACAAGGCCAGGGGAAGGGCCCTGGTCCCGTCCGGGGCCAGCACCGGCGCCTTCGAGGCGCTCGAGCTTCGTGACGGCGACCCTGAGCGCTTCGGAGGCAAGGGCGTGCTAAAGGCCGTCGAGAACGTAACGAAGCATCTTGCACCGGCAATCATGGGCAAGTCGGCCCTGGAACAAGCCTCCATCGATAAAGAGATCATGGATGTCGATGGGACTCCGGACAAGTCCAGAATGGGCGCCAACGCCATGCTCGGCGTCTCGATGGCGGTGGCCCGCGCTGCGGCGAAGAGCAGAGACATCCCCCTCTACAGACACCTGAGCCCCGGCGCAAAGATGACCCTGCCCGTCCCGATGCTCAACATCATCAACGGAGGCCGCCACGCAGAGAACTCGACCGACTTCCAGGAATTCATGATCATTCCCGCGGGATTCGATTCCTTCAGGCGAGCCCTGCAGGCCGGGGTCGAAATCTACCACGCCCTGGCGGACGTCCTCAGGGCAAAAGGCCTGGGAACCAACGTCGGAGACGAGGGCGGGTACGCTCCTCGGCTCGATTCAAATCAGCAGGCGCTGGACATGATAATAGAGGCCGTGAAGAAGGCGGGCTATGAGCCGGGGAAGGACATCTTCATTGGCCTGGACGTCGCCGCTTCAGAGCTGCTTCAAGATGGTGAGAAGAAATATTACCTGAAGCGGGATAATGCCGAGAAAACCCCCGCCGAGCTGATCGACATGTACGAAAGCTGGATCGAAAATTACCCGATAATATCCATCGAGGACGGCATTGCCGAGGAGGACTGGGAGAGCTGGAGCTTGATGGAGTCGAAGCTGGGAGACAGGGTCCAGTCTGTGGGAGACGACCTCTATACGACCAACCAGGCGCGCATCACGAAGGGCATAGCGCTCAGGGCCAGCAACGCCGTGCTATTCAAGCTAAACCAGATAGGCACGGTCACCGAAACGCTCAGGGCCATCGAGATGACTCAGAACGCGGGCTGGGGCGCCGTGATCAGCCATCGCTCGGGCGAGACCGAGGACACGACCATCGCCGACCTTGCGGTCGGAACGGCGGCGGGCCAGATTAAGACGGGCGCACCCGCACGCGGCGAGAGGACCGCCAAGTACAACCGTCTGCTTCGCATCGAGGAGGAGCTGGGCGGCGAGGCCACCTACGCGGGCCGAGAAGTCTACGAGCGCTTTCTTGGTCGGTCGTAGCCTGAGTTGGTCCCCGTCTGACTGACGGGTAATGCGCTTGCCCTGGCCCGGCGCCAGTATTCATGCTATTTCAAACCCGGGGAAAAACATGACTCGCATCTATGACATCGCCAACGACTATGTAGAGCAGTTCGCCGCACTGAATCCCGTGGCGGCGACTTCGCTGGGCGTGCCTGGCCACGATGGGGAGATGTCCGACTACTCCCCCGGAGGCGCCGAGGCCAACGCCGCGCTGAACCGCCGCGCCCTGTCCGAGCTCGAGGCGGCGAAAGAGGAAGACGACCGGGACCGCATCGCCAGGGAGGCCATGGCAGATGTGCTTCGCACCAGCCTCGACCAGTTCGACGCGGGCGAGCACCTCAGGAATCTGAGAGTTCTCGGCAGCCCATTCCAGAGCATTCGAATGACCTTCGACCTCATGCCGAGGGAGACCGAGGAGCACTGGAAGAACATAGCGTCCAGACTGAGCCTCGTGACCGAGGCCCTCACCAGCTTTCGTGACGGCCTCTTGGAGGGACAGCGACAGGGCAAGGGGAGCAGCAAGCGCCAGGCCATCGCGTGCGCCAAGCAGGCAGAGGTGTGGAGCGGCGCGGGTAACGACAGCCCCTCTTTTTTTCACACGCTGCTCGACGCCTTCGACGGCTCGGGCGTCTCATCAGAGGCGCTGAAACGCGATCTACAAAGCGGCGCGGATTCGGCGGCGAAGGCCTACGCCGATATGGGCGCCTTCCTTACTGAGCAGTACTTACCCAATGCCGACGAAAGGGACGCGGTGGGCAGGGAGCGGTACTCGCTGTCTTCTCGAGCCTTCAACGGCGTGGAGCTCGACCTTGAGGATACCTACGAATGGGGATGGCAGCAGCTGCGCTGGGTGGAGTCGGAGATGGCGGCGACGGCGGAGCGGATTCTTCCCGGCGGCGGTGTCGAGGCCGCCAAGGAGCTCCTCGAGACGGATCCAGAACGCACCATAAACGGCGTCGATAATTTCCAGCGGTGGATGCAGGAGCTTCAGGAAAAAACCATCTTAGAGTTGAACGGGACCCACTTCGACATCGCCGAGCCGGTAAAGCGAATCGAGGCCATGATCGCCCCTCCGGGCGGCGCGCTGGCCATGTACTACACCTCGCCTTCCGAGGACTTCAGCAGGCCTGGGAGGACATGGTATCCCACGGGAGGGAAGACGCGCTTCCCACTCTGGGGAGAGGTCTCCATCGCATACCATGAGGGCGTGCCGGGCCACCATTTCGAGCGGGCGACCGCCAAGTATCTGACAAGCCGGCTTTCGCGGTTCCAGAGCGTCATGGGCGGCACTTCGGGATACATCGAGGGATGGGGCCTCTATGCCGAGCGCCTCATGGGCGAGCTTGGCTACCTCGAAAATCCGGACTACTACCTGGGAATGCTGCGAGCGCAGGCCCTGCGCAGCGTTCGAGTGATAATAGACATCGGCATGCACCTGGAGCTGCCGATACCCGACGACTCGGACTTTCATCCCGGCGAGGTCTGGAATCCCGAGCTGGGGCTTGAGTTCATCCAGCAGCGCAGCCACTTCCCGCAGGACTTCGTAGCCAGCGAGGTGGACCGCTACCTGGGCATGCCGGCGCAGGCGATAAGCTACAAGGTCGGCGAGCGCGAGTGGCTCTCAGCGCGCGAGGAGTCCAGGCGCCGCATGGGCGCCGACTTCGACCTGAAGGACTTCCACAACCGCGCCCTGAACATCGGGCCTATGGGCCTGGCGCAGATGCGTCGCGAGCTGACGCGGGTGTAGGTCTGCCCCACAACACGGGCAAGATTTCTTTGACTCGGGTGCGGGCGTAGCTCATTAACGGATATAATCACACTGGACGCGGAGCCTGATGTAGGGGCGAAGTTCGATATATCTGGATAGATGCATTGAGCCAGGAGAAGGCAGTGCCGACCATGAAGCAGCTTCGCGAGTTGCTCGTGCCTTTTTTCAGCCAGAGCGCAGCCAAGAAGGCGGTCGTGTTTGGATCGTATGCGCGAGGGGAGGCGGACGAGTATAGCGATCTGGACCTGATTATCGTCGCCGACACTGAAACGCCGTTCCTGGAGAGGTTCCGGGACTACACCGGCATATACGAGATATGGCGTAAGGGTCTGGATATGCTGGTCTATACCCCCGACGAGCTCGAACGCATGCAGAGTGAAGAGAACCCGTTCATTACCCATGCGCTGGCCGAAGGCATAGTCATCTATGAAGAATAGCGAGGCGGACGGCAAGCGGTGGCTCAGTCAGGCCGAGAACGACCTCAGTGCGGCTCGACTCATGGAGGAACGAGCGTTTTACGCCCAGGCGTGCTTCATTTGCCACCAGGTGGCGGAGAAGGCCCTTAAGGCGCTGGCATATTATCGAGGCGACCGGTACGTCACGGGCCACTCGCTGCTGGACCTGTTGCAAAAGATAAGCGGCA
>JADFKI010000095.1 GCA_022565015.1 Chloroflexota bacterium | reverse complement strand
CGCCGATATCTGAGACATCGCTATGAGCAGACCACCACTGAGATAAGACATTCTCTGGCGATTTTCGGCTCCCTATTTTGCCAATTATCCGTAACTCAACGTAATGGATATTTCCATCAACACCAAGCTGCTCGGAATCTTTTATTAGTTCCATCAACTCTTTGTACGTCTGCAAGGTCTCTTCTATGTCGCTGCCTGCGACCCCAATGGTCTTGTTGCCCTGATCAAATCGCAGCCTTGTATTTCCTTTCGTCGGAAGTTCGTCAAGTGTCTGGCCGCTTCCAACAGTATCGAATTTACGTGAAACTATCCAACCTGATTCAGGTAATTGATCCAGAAGCATACTAAGATCAATTGGATATAAAACCGTGTTATACCTGGCGATCATTGTGACGATCTGGGTCCAGATCTGAAGGTCTGATTGCGCCTGAGCCATCTTGGAATCCTTATTCCTTAGAAATTGCTTCTTTCGTATAGCCGCTCGCCCAATATTATGAGGCGTAAGGGGCAGTGTCAAATGAGATGAAAGAGTAATGCCAAAAGGGGTACTGCATTCCATTATAAACAGTAGTTGTGATTTTTCATTGGGCCAGTTCACATCAATGGCCGTCCGCACACCCCTCCCTACACCCGCGACCCCCTTCGTTGTATAATCCCCGATAACTCAGCCTTTACCCGTGGCCTGGCACGAAAAGCCTTCTCAATCGGGGCAGGGCAGGCTTTACACCAAGGAGCAAAAGCAAATGAAGTACGACTACGTGATTGTTGGCGCGGGGTCGGCGGGTGCGGTGCTGGCCACGAGGCTGACCGAGGACCCCGACCGCTCTGTCCTCCTGCTGGAGGCGGGGCCCGACTACGCCGACCTGGAGAGCACGCCCGACAGCGTCAAGTTCGGTAACAACCCCTGGCGGTCGGCCTACGGCCCCGACGCCCACACCTGGGGCTACATGGCCCAGGCCACGCCCGACAGAGAGCCGTTCATCCTTCCCAGGGGCAAGGTCGTCGGCGGCTCCAGCGCCATCAACGGCCAGGTCTTCTTCAGGGGCATACCGGAGGACTACGACGAGTGGGCCGAGCTGGGCAACGACGAGTGGGAGTTCGTCAAGTGCCTGCCGTACTTCCGGAAGTCCGAGACCGACCTGACCTTTGGCGGCGACGATTTTCACGGCTCCGACGGGCCCATACCGGTGAGGCGTCTCACGTACGAGCAGATGCTGCCGCACGCCAGCGCCTTCTGGGACGCGTGCAAGGCCATGGGCTTTCCCGAGACCCTCAACATGAACCATCCCGAGTCCACGGGCGTCGGGCCAAGGCCCATGAACAACATCGACGGCGTGCGCATGAGCACGTCGCTGACATACCTGACGCTGGCTCGACACCGCATGAACCTGACCATCAGGGGCAACGTGCTGGCCCATCGCATCCTGTTCGAGGGCAAGCGCGCCGTGGGCGTCGAGGCCGAGAGCGGGGGAGAGGTCTTCAGCGTTCAGGCCGAGCAGGTCATACTCTGCGGCGGCGCGCTGAACTCGCCCCAGCTCCTCATGCTTTCGGGCATCGGTCCGGCGGACCACCTCAAGGAGATGGGCATCGACGTATTCCACGAGCTCGAGGGCGTCGGCAGCAATCTGCGAGACCATCCGGCGGTGTTCATCCCATTCCGCACCAACATGGATGAGCCGGACTTTCTCACGCCGGCCATCTCGGTCGGCATGCGGTACACGACGCCGGACTCCAAGCATCGCAACGACATGCAGATGAGCCCCATTCTCATGACCAGCGAGCACCGGCCGGCGGGCATCGTTCTGGACGAAGAGGGCACTTACACGGGCTTCAGCGTTGCGCTTCAAAAGGCGGTCACGGCGGGCCGGTTGAAGCTCAGATCGCCGGACCCCAACGAGCAGCCGGACCTCGACTACAGCTACCTGACGGACCCGTGGGACCGCGAGCGCATGCGGAGCGCCGTGCGCCTCTGTGTGGAGATTTCGGAGCGCCCCGAGTTCGAGAACATCCTAATCGAGCGGGTAGCCCCCAGCGACGAGGAGCTCAGGGACGACGACGCGCTGGACCGCTGGATACTCCAGTACGTCGGGACCCAGCACCACTCCTCCGGGACGTGCAAGATGGGGCCGTCGTCGGATTCGTCGGCGGTCGTCGACCAGTACTGTAAGGTGCATGGGCTGGAAGGGCTGAGGGTCGTGGACGCATCGGTCATGCCCGACGTCGTCCGCGCCAACACCAATGCCACCGTAATAATGATCGCCGAGCACGTCGCGGATTTCATTACCGACGGCAAATAGTGGACGGTCGTGAGAGGTACTAATGGCAACCATAGGCAGACCTGATAGCGGAACAAGCGAAATACTGGGCGCGGAAATGATCGGTGAGCTTCGAGCGCGGTTCGAGGCCGACAAGTCCGCTCGCCTGATGCAGAACGCGGTGGCGAAGCACGACGTTCACGAGATAGCCCTGAACAAGGCGGCTGCCGATAGCGCCACGCACAGCTACTCCAACGTGCTCGACGACTGGAGCCCGACGCATCAAGGCAAGACCGGCCGATGCTGGCTGTTTGCGGGCCTGAACCTCTTCCGCGTGGACACGATGAAGACGCTGAACGTCAAGCAGTTCGAGTTCAGCCAGAACTACCTGATGTTCTGGGACAAGATCGAGCGCGCAAACTTCGTCCTGGAGTCCGTCATCAGCACGGCGGACCGTCCAGTTGACGACCGCACGGTGGCATGGATTCTCGACACGCCGGTGCCGGACGCCGGCCAGTGGGACATGTTCATCAACCTGGTGAGGAAGTACGGCGTCGTCCCAAAGTCGGTCATGCCCGAGACGCAGAGCTCGGGCGCGACCATGCGCATGAACTCGATTCTGTACTACCAGATTCGACAGGGCGCCATGATGATTCGTGGCCTGTATGCGCAAGAAGCGGGCCTCGACGCCATGCGCGACGCCAAGAGCGAGACGCTGGGGGTGATCTACCGGGCGCTCTGCATCCACCTGGGCACGCCTCCGGCGAGCTTCGATTGGCAGTGGACCGACAAGGACGGCGGGTTCCATCGCGACGGCGAGGTCACGCCGCTGGAGTTTGCCGACAAGTACGTCACGACGCCCTTCGACGAGTACGTGTGCATCGTCAACGACCCTCGCGAGAGCAGCCCCATGGGCCGGACCTTCACCATCGACTTCCTGGGCAACGTCGTTGGCGGCTCTTCCGTGACCTACCTGAACGTGGACATCGACGTCATGAAGGACGCCACGCAACGGCTATTGCTGGACGGCAAGGCCGTCTGGATGGGGTGCGACGTCGGCAAGCAGTACCAGAACGAGATCGGCGTGTGGGATGCCAACCTCTACGACTACCCCGGCGTCTATGACGCGGAGTTCTCGCTGGACAAGGCCGGCCGGCTGGACTATCACCAGACCCAGATGACCCACGCAATGCTCTTTACCGGCGTGGACGTCGTCGACGGCAAGGCGCGCCGGTGGCGGGTCGAGAACAGCTACGGGGACGAGGTCGCGGACAAGGGCTTCGTCCAGATGAACGACTCCTGGTTCGAGGAGTACATGTTCGAGATAGCGGTGCCCAAGAGCTACCTGCCCGCGGACCTGCAACGTGCGCTGGACCAGCCGCCAATCGCCCTGCCGCCCTGGGACCCCATGGGCGCGCTGGCGCGACAGCCCAAACGTGTTTACATTTAGTGAACTGATATATGGAAGGTAAATCCGTTCCAGACCAGGAATAACTTGTAGGGCTCGGTGAGGACCGAGGACCTGGAGTACAACGAACTCACAACCTAATATCAGTTTCCTCAAAAGTCCAGTTTGGTAATGGGCCGAGAATATACCCTCCGAAACCATCTGGCTTTGCGCGCATGCCTAAAGGATCGGTTATTAGTCTGAAGCTGCCTCGGATTTTCGGCCTTTCTAGGGCGGTAATTTCAATATCGAATATCCACTCTTTCTGCTCATAAAGCCGATATTGACCTCGCAACTTATGGTCAAAGGCGACTATCAAGGGGCTTCCGAGAGCGCTTGATTCAAGAACCGCGACATCAAGTTCAGCTTCGGAAGAGAACGTAAGCTCTCTGGCCACCGTGCCGCCATGTCGCGCTGACCACCGAAGGTAAACACCGGAGATTTTTGTTTCCTTCTGAACCTGTCCATCAGTTACGTGGTAAACCCCATGTAAAAAGCCGGTACAGCTTACTACCTGTGAACCGTCACTTGCCAAGTTTTTTACTTTCACGACAGCCGTCTGGTCCTGTTGCCCAAACACTACGGATGTTTCCAATCCCAAAGATCGCGTAGTAAGTTTCTCGAGAGTCTTTGCCTTTTCTATCCACATTCGAACGGGGTTCAAGACGAACAGAAGCACGAACACCAAAATTCCCAGCCCAACACCCGTTCGGTACCCTAGATTCAACTCAGCAATTTTGGCCGATATATTTACCAGACCAAGAGTTGATGCTATTGCAAGCAATGCGGCAATTACAGCCAGAACAAGGGCAAATACGAAATCTATCCTGTCTGCTGGACGGAAGGTTTTTTTAAGGTCCTCCTTGATGTACAACCATATCCATTTGCCCATTTCAGCCGCCTACCGCACCGTCTGCTTCTCCAGGTCCAGGATTTTTTCAGCGACAGTCATGAGCTGGGCCCAGGCGGGCTCGTGGCTGCGGGTGGCCTCGGGGTCGTCCATGAACGTGTCCAGCAGCACGTAGTCCGCGCCCATCTTCTCGAGCTCCGCCAGGTCGGCGTGCACCTGGTCCAGCGAGCCTACTCCCGCGACCCGCTCGTTGTCGGGCATCGCCGACTCCGTCAGGTGGAGCTTGATTCGCGGGCACAGCGACGGCACCGGCAAGCCCTCTTCGTCGGCGATGCGCTTCATTCGAGGCAGGCCGTCTTCCTTGAGCCAGTCCAGGCGAATGCGTATGGGGTGCCAGCCGTTGCCCAGCCGTACGGCCCGACGCAACGCGGCGTCGCTGGCCCCGCCGACCCAGATGGGAGGATGCGGTTTTCGCACCGGCAGCGGGGTCGCGTGGATGTCCTTGAAGGTGGAAAAGGGGCCCTCGTAGGTCGCTACCTCGTTGGTCCACAGGGTCTTGATGGCGCGCAGGTAATCGTTGGTCATCGCCCCGCGCGTTTTAAAGGGCACGCCAAGGGCCTCGAACTCCTGTTGCGCCCAGCCGACGCCGACGCCCAGGATGAAGCGTCCGCCGCTGATCTGGTCGATGTTCGCCGTCATGCGTGCGGTGTGTATTGGGTCGCGGTACGGTATGATGATGACCGTCGTGCCGAGCTCGATCTTCGTTGTTCGGCCCGCAAGCCACGCCAGGGTGATGAACGGGTCGTAAAGCGGCGCAGGGTACTTCTCCTGGACGTCGGGCGTGACGGCGATGTGGTCCGAGATCATGACCAGGTGGTAGCCCAGCGCTTCCGCCAGCGTTGTCCAGCGCTCCAGGGACTCGGGGCTCGCCGCCGGCCCGAAGTTTATCAGATTGACGCCTACCCTCATATTCGGCTCCTCAGATTCTTGCTAAATCAGTTGCATTGAATCACAGGCCTGATCTTACCACTAGCCGCCGTACCCGGGGGGTGAAAATATTCGGGAAGGCGACCGGCCCGGCTGTTCCCATTCTGAACGTAGTAATCTGGGCTGAGGTATCCAGGAAATGGCATATCAATTTGCGGTCTTCATACATCTGCTCGCCGCCATCACGTGGATAGGCGGGACGCTCTTCCTCGTGATGGTCATGGTGCCGCTCAGCCGTGGATTCGTAGAGCCGCCGGCGCTTGGCGTACAGATTCTGACGCAGGCGGCGCGACGCTTTCGAGTGGTGGCCTGGGCGTCGATAATCCTGCTGGTCATAACCGGCGCGTTCATCGCGACGGACCAATGGAGGATTACGCCCGCACTGTTCTTCACCAGCGGCAACCACTTCGTCAAGGTGCTGCAGATCAAGGCTGGACTGGTGGCGCTGATCATCGTCCTCAGCGCCTTTCACGACTTCGTGCTGGGCCCGAAAGTCTCGAAGCACTTGAGCGAGCAAGGAGCGGCGGCGGCGAGCCTTCGCGCGGGCTGAAACGAGGCAGGCTTGGACTGGTCTGGCTGGCCCGCTTCAACCTTCTGCTGGTGCTGGCCATCGTCGCCCTGGCGATCATCATGACCAGAGGTTTTCCAGCATAAGTCCGGTCAATAAAGAAAGAAATTGCGGGCTTCCCCTCCACCAGCGGGAACGGTTTTCAGGCGCCGCTTCGGTCTCCCCGCGATCCTCTCCCTTTGTACCATCGCCATAGCTGGTATATCGTCGGCTCGTACTTGGCCCAGAAGGGGGGACTACTCTGAGACCAGTGGCGGGGGCTGAACACGTGTGGCGTCAAGCGCTTTCTCTTGAATTTCACGAAGGCGCGGTAGGTCATGAAATAGGCAAAGGAGTTGGTCGTATTTCCTACTTCGTCCAGCGCTATGTGGCTGATATACCCCAGGACGGCTGCCAGGTACAGCGGATTGTTGAAATAGGCGAAGAGGGCGAATACGCCAAGCGCGGCGAACTCCCATGCGTGAAAGGGCCTCAGCATATGGAGTTTGTAGCCTTCCTCTACGCCGTCGAAAACGTCTACCAGGTGATCGATGTCCGTCAGGACTCCGACAGCCACGGCGACGGGGACTGCCCAGGGCTCGCCGGTCGCAGCCCAAACGGCGCCTCCGAGCCCGCCCGACACGATGGTATGGACTACCGGCCCCAGCGACTGACCTCGTTGTATCGAAAATCAGGCAGCAAAGCCCTCGGGCCGCACGACCGCCGGGGGGCATCTGGGCCTATGACTCTAAGGAAGAACGATTTCACGTATTTCATACGCATGGTCGAACACGTAGTCCGGCTTTCCTTGTTCAAAGTGCCACTCCTGACCGTTGCGTAACCACGCCGTCGGCATTCCCATGTCCCTGGCTCCAAGGATGTCCGCCTCGGGATTGTCGCCGACGAAAAGCGTGGAGGCGGGGCTCGCATGAATCTGTGAAAGGGCCTTCTCGAATATACGCGGGTCCGGCTTCGCAACGCCGGCCTCCTCGGATATCACGATTGCCCCGACGAGCCCTTCCAGACCCGACTCACGTATCTTGTTGGACTGCATAATCGTGCCGCCGTTAGTCACGATGCCCGTGGGTATGTCTGCGTCCTGCAAATCCTCCAGCAGGGCACGGGTCTGAGGGTCCAGGACCAGCAACCTTGGGTAGGACTCGATGAAGACCTGCATGGCCTGCTGAAGGTCTCGAAATACGCCGGGCCACAGTCCCAATATATTCTTGAAGAATTCTTCCCTCGAACCCATGCCCTTTGAGTCCCAGTCCAGCATCAGCTCGACGGCTTCCCCCTCAGAATGAGTGTCGCTCATGGCGCCGCTGGTGTGGTACAGCTCCCGGCAGAAGCTCTCGAAGCCGGCGGTCCGGTCCAGCAGGGTGTCGTCCAGGTCGAACAGGACGGAAGATATTGGCGGATGGTTCATGGCAGCGTGGGGCCTACTCCTCGAAGGCCTCCACCCAGCAGCGCTTGAACACGCCGAACCGGGTGTTGCTCCCGCCGTTCAAGGATACGACATCGACCAGCTCCCAGCCCTTCTCGCCCATGCGGCCCAAGAGCTGAGTGGTGTAGGTCAGGCTCCCGTCGTCATCGTCTGTCTTCAGTCGGATCACCTCGTACTCCCATACGGGCAGGCCGGGGGGCAGGTCGAGGTCGTCTACGAAATCCAGCTGGTCCAGCTCTTCCTGTGTGACGTTTGCCCAGCTGTCGTCCGGGATCAGCGCCTGGCACTCTTCACACGTCGATTCAGATCCGAACGAATAGGCTCCACATTCCTGACAAAAGTATATCTTCATCTCTGTGCTAAACAAGCTCCCATAGAACATTGGAGTCCGGAAGGTAGGTCATGCGGACGGCCGGCCTTTGGTGGAAACCGGGTCTTGAACGTGTACTTCACTACCTATCATGAGCGGCGCTCGAAGGAGTTCATAGAATGATTATAATCTAGTGTGAAAACCGGCACAACCTAAGTCGAAGACATCGCTTTCGACTATCGGATTTCCTTGTTGTAAAGTGCGGTCTCGACCAGGGCGGTATCGAGATATTCGGTGATGGAGCTGATCTTCGGGCCGTCGAACCTGAAGACGAAGGCGTATCGATTGTTGTACTCGCGGCCCGTTCGTGAGCGCATGACGCCCTCGGACAGGCATACCACCGTATCGGCCTCCCCGATGAGCTCCACGACGTTCATTCGCGGCCCCGGCTCGATGAGGGACCCGAAGCGCTCCATGTGCGCCCTCACTCCGTCCACGCCCCGGTGAACGCCCGACACGCCCGTGGAGCCGGTCACCGTGAACACCGCGTCGTCGGCGAGCAGCGCAAGCTGTGAGTCCAGGTCACCGTTGTCGAGGCCCTCCCAGAATTTCCTTACGTTCTCCTTGCGGCTCTCCATAACATAGCCTCCTCTACGAGCAGACAAACCCGCAATGGATTTGTCTGATAGCCTGTAGCGCCGGCCCGTTTTTCGCGACTCTTCCCCATCTCAAGTCGAGCGCCTGCCCGAGTTGCCCAGGCGCATCAGTCCCAGGATGGCGATTACGGCCAGCACCCCGACGAACGAGAATCCAAGCCCCCAGCCTATCGACTCCGGCGAGACATCAAGAATGCCCCCGACGATAATTGGGCCTATCACGCCTCCGAGAAAGCCGAGGAACGAGTGGACCGCCAACGTGGAGCCGAGGCGGCCCTGCTCGGCCACCTCCGTGATGGCTGTCGAGTATATGGCCGAGTCGGCGGCGATGGCCCATCCGTACACGACGGTGACGGCTATTATGACGGCCCAAGGAAAGCCGGTCATCCAACCTATCCCCCAGGAGATGGCGCCGCTCAGGGCGAATATCGCCGCCGCGGAGGTCGCCCGCCCGAACCTGTCCGACAGGATGCCGCCCATGACCGGGCCCAGTGCGCCTCCGGCCAGAGCGATGCCGCCTACGGTCGCGGCGGTCACGGCGGCCCTGGAGTCCTCCATGCCCCTCGCCACCAGCACGGTCACGAGCAGCGCCGGCAGCCAAACTCGGACGACGTACAGCTCCGCCGCGTGGAGTGAATACGCCAGGATGATGTATCGTGCGGCACGGTTCTTGAGCACGCGCAGGTCCAGCTTCCCGGATGAGGCCTGTTCTGGCCTGTCCTGCTGTCTCCGCAGGAGCAGGTACGCCAGGGGCACGCTGACGACGGCGGCCAGCGACATTATCAGGTAGGCCTCTCGCCATTCGAAGTTGTTCATGAGCACCCCGGTCAGGGCGAGAGAGACGCTGTTGGAGGCGTAAAAAAAGGTTACGAAGGTGCCGATTGCCATGCCCCTGCCGACCGTCGGAAATCTCTCGGAGATGATCCGCATGCCGGGTGTATAAACTCCCACCAGCCCTATGCCTGCGACGGCACGCAGAATGATCGCGGAGATCAGGCCGTTGGCCGCGACCGGAAACAGCATATGGGATATGACCGAAATCAGCGTTGACCCGATAATGATCTGCCTGGATCCGAGCCGGTCCGTCAGCGGCACGACAAAGAGGGCTGAAGCGGCAAATCCGGCCAGGTAGGCGGAGAATATGACTCCGACCTCTGTGTTGTTCAGTCCCCATTCGCTCTTGATGAAGGGAATTGCGGCCACGTAGCTGGAGAAGGGGAGCAGCAATATGAAGAGCATGAGGGAAAGGAGATAGAGCCAGGGAAGGCCGCCCCTGCCGTCCTCCGACGGCGACGCGGCTCTACCAAGCGCGCGCGTCAGCCCTATTTTGGTGAGGAATGTCATATCAACGAGGTCGCATGAATATAGCCTGTCTCGGCCGGTGCGTCAAAGTGTTTTTGCCCAAAGATACGGCATGTTCATATCTCAGATGCCGGCCTCCCGCGTCGCCGGGCAACAATGGAATCGTGGGGCGGGACAAGGCTTGAACCCGGCACCGCCATGGAGGCAGGGCACTACTGGACGAGGCTGAGGAGCTCCTTCGCACTGACGACCATCTGCTCATCGTCGGTGAGGGCCAGCACCTGCTCCATGTCGGCGGCGGCCATGTCCGGTTGACCGATCGTCAGCCGCAGCTGCCCTCGAACGAGGTAATATGCCGCCCTTTCAGGCTCGGTCTCGATCGCCGAAGTCAGGTCCTCGATTGCCGAGTCCACGTCCTGACTTTCAAGATATGCCTCGGCCCTGTTCAGGTACGCCTCCGTCAAGCTCGGGTCGAGCTGTATGGCCTTGGTGTAATTCAGCAGTGCGCTCTCTATGTCGTTCACTTCTGCAAATATCAGGCCCCTGTAGTTGTACGCAATGGCCAGGTCACCGTCGAGCCTAAGCGCCCGGTTCAGGTCTGCGATCGCGCTCGGGTGGTTATCGTATATCAGGTAGATAGTCGCTCGCGCCGCGTAGGCCTCGGCCATCCTGGGGTCCAACCGCAGCGCCTCGTTGAGCTCGTTGAAGGCCCGTCGTGGCAGGCCCTTGTCCCGAGACTCCACGCCCCTCTCGAACGCCTCCCTCGCGCTCGGCTCGTCGAGGGCAGGCGCTTCCTGACCGCCGCCGCACGAGATGAGCAGGATCATGACCGCCGTCGCGAAGGCCACGAAACCTAGTTTAGAGCTCAACCTGGAAAGGCCTGAGCTAAGCGCGGCTCTAAATATTCTCACCATGCGTGCCAATCGGACCGCCCCCCGGAGATATGAAAAAAACTCTCCATCAGACGCGTCCCCAGCTGATGATCTTATCGGGCGTTATGCTGATAATGGTCGCCCCCGGCTTCAGCAGCTCCCGGTACTGGGGGTATTTGCTCCGCAACAGCCCTTCACCCGACCGCTGCTCCTCACCGCTGTCGACGATGCGTGCGACTCCGTGGATGAGGACGTAGGCCAGGTCGCTCCAACTCTCGGAATAGTCGTCGATAACAAGAGAGACCCTGGGGTTTTCCAGGATGTTGCGGACCCTCTTGAGCATACGGCCCTCGACTCGCTTTGGCTTCAGGTCCAGGGCGGTGTAAAGCCGCTCACCGTCGAAGGCATAGCACACGGGTATGACGTGGGGCGAACCGGCGTCATCCACCGTTGCGAGCCGAGCGACCCTGTGGACGCGGATGAACTCGCTGACTTCGGGATCGATGCTGTCTATGACGCGGCCCTCAGACGCCCTGCCAGATTCGGCGCCCGCCGCTCTTGACGAAGCGTCCGAAGCCCTGGTCGGGGAAGTGTCCCGCCGAGACCAGCGTTCCCTCCGCCTCGAGCTTGTCGAGAATCTGGTGCCTGGTGTGCCTCGAGATGTCTCCGTCGGTGTCGAAGGAGGGGCTCCACTCCGTGTAGTGGGCCTGGGCCGGGCTGTGGGCGACGTCCCCAAGAATAAAGGCACGCTCTCCGCCCGAGACGACGGCGATGGACACGTGCCCCGGCGTATGCCCCGGCGTGGCGACGGTCGTGAGCTCATCGGTGATCTTGTAGTCGTCATCCATCAGGTCCAGTATGTTCAGGCCGTCCAGCGGCAGCACCTGGTCCGTGACGTGCTGCGCATTTTGAAGGACCTCAGGCCTGGTCCAGTAATCGTAGTCAGCCTTGGACACGAGGTAGCGCGCGTTGGGAAACGTGGGTCGACCGTCTATCAGGTTCCAGCCCACGTGGTCCGGGTGAAGGTGAGTTATAGCCACGAGGTCTACGGCATCGCGGTCCAC
>JADFKI010000339.1 GCA_022565015.1 Chloroflexota bacterium | reverse complement strand
TAGGCGTTGGCACAGGCGTTAACGTTGGCGTTGGCAGAGAAGTCGTCGTGGGAACAGGAATTGCGGTAACCGTAACAGTCGGGGTATTGGCCAGTTTCTGCGCCGAGATGGCCTCGACCGTTCGCCGGACCCGCACCGCAACGGTGGCCTCGGCGTCGATTTCGGGCAAGGCCGTTTCTCTGGGCAGCGCGGCGGCGATGGCGGCCTGGACCGTGGCTTCGATGTTGGGCTGCGGCGTCGACTGGCAGCCGATCAGTATGATCGGGCCCACTAATGTCATTGCGCCCCAAGAAAGACCCCGCATGTAAGAATTATATAGACGGCATGTGTGACCCCTCAATCTCCTATCGGGCCTGATCGCTACTGCTGGATGGCAGACAGCTGAAGAATAGACTCAGTGAGCCGAGGCCCGGCGCTGGCCCGCCACACGACGACCGTGTACACCCCCGGCTCGGTGGCTAATGAACCAAGTTCAGCCAGGAACGAGAAATCGGTGGAGTTTTCGCTCCAGGCCTCGGCTACGACCGCGTCGGGACCTAAATCCGAGTAGAAAGAGCCCGGCGGGGGCGGTTTAAGGACCCTCGCGATGGGCCCGTCGCAGACCGTTGTGAAGCCGCCGCCAAGGCAGTAGCTTCTAAGCGCCTCAATCTGCGCTGGGCTCTTCCGGCTCGGCAGCGGGTCGTAGTAAACGCTTATGACCCCGGCAATGTCCACGCCATCCGCGAGCTTTGTCAGCTCTAGCGATAGAGTACCGTCGGCTCCGATTTGGGGCGGGCTATTCGCGGCAACGTCTCCACCCTCAAAATGCTGAACGAAGACCGTTCGGCGGTCATTCCAGGCTATTCCTATGTTCACGAAACGATGCGTGCCGCCGAGGATATTATCGCGGTGCCCCCAGTTGGAGTCTGCATCGTCGTACATCATGTCATGCTCTGCCCTCTCCACTTCTTCACCAGGTTCCGGGACCTCACAGACCACTAAGTATGAGTCACAGTTTTTCTCGTCCCAGCGCTTGTCAGTCCAGCCGCCGAACGAAACGTTCTCCTTTACATAGCTTCTACCCCCAGTTTCCGTGTACACCATGTACGGTTTTCGCCCGTCTGACCACCAATGGCCAAAGTAGTCTTGCTCCAGCATGTCCTCGGCGTGCAGCTGTGCAGCTATGTTCGATCCTAACGCGACCGGCGGAACGCCGTGGTCAGCTCTGTCCTGATTTATCAGATCGAGGGCGAGGCGGCGTAGCTCGAACAGTCGCTCCGACGTTGCAGCAACAGTCGGGATAGGGGTGCTCGTTGAAATCTGCGTAGACGTCGGAGGGGGCGTCGAGGTTGCTATGGGCAGCGGGCTGCTCGTAGTCGTTGGCACAGGCGTGAACGTCGGAGGAGGCGTTGAAGTAGCTTTGGGCATCGACGTGAACGTCGGCGTAGGTGCCGGCGTCGGCAGGGAGGTCGTCGTAGGAACGGAAGTCTCCGCATTCCCAAGGACCGGGGAATTGGCCAGAGTCTGGGCTGAGATGGCCTCGACCGTTCGCCGGACCCGCACCGCAACGGTTGCCTCGGCGTCGATTTCGGGTATGGCCGTTTCTCTGGGCAGCGCGGCCGGGACGGCGGCCGGGACCGTGGCTTCGATATTAGGCTGTGGCGTCGCCCGGCAGCCAACAAGTGATGAAAGACCTGCCAACGCGACAACACCCCATAAAAGACCCCGCATGCAAAAATTATACCGACGGTACACGGAAATACTCAATGTCCTAATGGGACGGAAAACATTCGCATAGCTTGACCGGGCCACGTGGCTGCCCTAAACTCCCGTGTGGTCTATTGAGGGGAGGACGCCCATGAGGTACTACAAGCTCATCACATCGGAAGGCGACGCGAGGCTGACGGTCGAGGCCCGGGAAGGCGTCCTGTCCGACCTCACCTCCGTGGACGAGGACCTCACCGAGATCGACGATCTGGCCCTGGCGTCGGCCTTATCGGGGCCATCCATTGACGATCTCGCCATGCGGCTCCTGGAGTCCGGCCAGCCTGATGTTTACGACCTGGCCCAGATCATCGACGACTCCAGGGATGGCGACGGCGACTTTCGGTTGGACAGACCGCTGGAACCGCCGGAGGTCTGGGCCGCGGGCGTGACCTACCAGACCAGCGAGCTGGAACGGCGCAGAGAAAGCGACACCCCCGACGTGTACTCAAAGGTTTACACGTCGGAACGTCCCGAGCTATTCCTCAAGGCCACGCCGGACCGCTGCGTGGGGCCCTTCGAGTCCGTCGGCATCCGTGGCGATTCCAGGTGGAACGTGCCTGAACCCGAGCTGGCGTTCGTCCTGTACAGGGGTGCGATCATCGGATACACCATCGGCAACGACATGAGCAGCAGGACCATCGAGGGCGAAAACCCTCTCTACCTTCCGCAGGCCAAGGTGTTCAATCGGTGCTGCTCCATCGGCCCCTGCTTCATAACCGCCGATTCCGGCATCGACCCGTACAAGCTGGACGTCCGGTGCCTCGTCAATCGCGACGGAGAGGAGATATTCAGCGGCGAGACGAATACGTCGCTCATGGCCCGGACCTGCGAGGAGCTCGCCGACTGGCTTCAGAGGTACAACTTCGTCCCGAACATGACGACGGTGCTGACGGGCACGGCCATCGTTCCTCCTCCGGAGTTCACGCTGCAAGAAGGGGACGTAGTCGTCATCACGATCGAGGGCATCGGCACGCTGGAAAACGACGTCGTGGAGCTCTAGGCCGCGGCTCAGCCTGCTCTCGCATCGAGTCCAGGCAGAGCCAAGAAGCTACGCGTGGCTGTAGCCGCCGTCCAGGAACAGGGTCTCGCCCGTCATGTAGGCCGACGCGTCCGATGCCAGGTATAGGGCCAACAGACCCACCTCTCTCAGCTCGCCCACGCGGCCCAGCGGTATATTTGACTTGGCCCTCTCTCTGGAGGCCGCGACCTGCTGTGGGTCGCCCGTCTCCGGGTCGGGAAACATTCCCGGCGCGATGCAGTTCACATTGACGCCGTAAGGCGCCCACTCCAGTGCAAGGGTCTGTGTCAGCCGGGACAGGCCGGTCTTGGCGACGGAGTATGCGAGCATATCCGGGCTTCCCTTGCGCGCGGCG
>JADFKI010000338.1 GCA_022565015.1 Chloroflexota bacterium | reverse complement strand
GCGGAGCTCCTCCATGATCTCGATGTAGGGGCGGGCCCGCAGCAACAGCGTTACCGCGCCGGTGACGACATCGGCCGCGGTGAACGAAGGGGCGATCTCGACCGAGCCGTGGTAACGGACCGTATTTGCCCCGATGACGGCCAAGCGGCACGAATCCATGTCGCCGAGCCAGGCCAGGAATTGGAAGAGGCACGTGCGCGAGCGGGCGTCTTCGGCGGAATAGGGGACCGTCGCGAGATCGCCGCTCAGGCTTAGCACCAAGCGCTCGCCGCTCGCCTCGGCGCGGGCGGCGAATCGCTTGTCGAAATCACCGCGCAATTCGGCCTCCAACTCGTTGGCCGGGGCGATCACCGATCCGGCCACGTTGCCGTAGCCTTCGTAGAACTCGGCCAATATCCGCTCCCGCGGGATCGCCAGACTGAGCGCCAATCGGAACTGCGGATCATCGTAGGGCTTGTTTCGCAGATTAACGACCAGGGTGATCGACCCGTTGCTCGGGATGGCGACGAATTGGAGGCTGTCGTTGTCCTCGATCTCGGGAATCTGATGCGACAGCACGCGATCGATGACATCGACCTCATCCTTGAACAGGGCCGTGTAAGCCGCTTCTGCGGTGCCGAAGAAGACCACGAGCACGCCCTCGTTGTCGGCCGGCTGGAAGTAGTCGTCGAAGCGGCTGACCTTGAACTCCTGGCCCTTTTTCCAGTAATCGAACTTGTAGGTGCCGCTACCGATGGCGGGAATGTTATCGAATTTACTCGGGTCCTCGATCTCTTCCCAGACGTGTTTGGGAATGATCGGAACCATGGCCAGGGTCTGGGTGGTCAGCGGAGCGAACGGCGCATGTGGATTCATTGTTTTGAATGTTTGTACTCTTTTCGACCCTTATTTATTCCGCTCTTTCTTTCTTCCTTCTCTTTCTCTGTAGCTTGCGAAACCGAAGTCGAAGTAGGCTCGTCATCCCTCGTCTTCATATCCTTGTAGAGCTCTTTGAGGTCTTCGAAGGACTCCATCTCCCATGCGAAGTGGTACAGACCCACTCGGTCCTTCTCAGGACCCGGTGCGTCCGGGCCCACGCTCATCAGGGCGAGCTCATGAGAGGCGTCGTCGCCGGCGCTCAGGAATACCATTGCGCCGGGGCGCTTCGTCGTCGTGTGCAGACCCAGCACATCGTTGTAGAACGCTTCGGAGCGGTCGATGTCGCGGACCCTCAAAACCAGATGTCCCAGCTGCTTGGGCTTTACCATGTTGCTGCCTCCTATCTTTCCTGCTTCGGACTGACCATTGGGAATTTGGCCGAGCTAACGACGCGGTATGGTGATTAGATGCAACGGAGTGTAGCAGCGGCCCATGGGGCGGTCAAGCACAACTACTGCATCATCGGTCCGTGCCCGTTTCGCCCGCAATACGAAGCACTGCTACATCTGCGTGGTCCGCTTCTGAAACAGGACCACGTTCTGCTCCGGGAAGAGGGCACGCCATCGGTAGCGCGACGCTATCCAATTCATCGTCTTGCGTGAGTAGAAGTTCACATGGGTCGGGTCGCGGTGGTAGTGCCAGGAAGGGAAGTCGTCCCAGTCAGTCAGCATGCCCGTCATGATCCCCAGCCAGCCGCACGGCTTCAACAGCCCGTCCAGCCTCTGGAAGTCCAGCGCAGGCGCCGAAAAATGCTCCGCCGTCTCGGTACAGGTTATGAAGTCGTATGCGCCCTCCAGGACGCTCTCGTCCGCCTGAAAAAACGGGTCGTAGATGCTGATGTCGTAGCCGTCCTCTCGCATCATGGCCGCCAGGGCGGGACCAGGCCCGGCGCCGTAGTCGAGGCCTCTGGACCCGCCGCGCAGGTAGGACTTCATCGGGCCATACAGCCTGGCCAGGAAATCACGGTAGGCCGGGTCGTCGACCTCGTTGTTGTGCTCTAGGTAGCGGGCCTTCTGCGCCTCCGAGGACAACAGCTGGTTTCGAGGGACGAAGACCATGTCGCAAATGCCGCAGTGAAAGAAGTCTCGATAGCCCGAGCCTTTGTCGCCAGTGTAGAGGTAGGCTGCCTGCACGAAGGCGCACAGGGGACAGCTAATTACGCTCGGCATAGCAGAGACCAGCCGCAGGGCAAAGCTGCCTCAGACGTACGGCCAAGAAATCACTTCCTTCGGGAGGCCATCCACTCTTCATGAGGCGGCACCTCTTCCCCCACGACGTGCATGAAGAAGTAGCAGCCCGTGTCTCCCAGGAACTTGAAGTTTTTGCGTAGGTCCTTCACAACGGCAGGGAAGTCGTCGTGCGAGCGCAGGTACTTCTGAAATCCGCCAAACTCCCTGTCCAGCTCGATCATTCGCCTGGCGTTGTGAACGACCGCCTCCAGCTTACGGCGGTTCCTGATGACCCGCGTGTCGTTCGTGAGCTCGTCCAGGTCGCTCTCGCCCATGTCGGCCACGGACTCAACATCGAAATCATGAAACGCCTCCTTGATGCCGGGCCACTTGGCATCCACGACCTTCCAGGACATGCCGGGCTGAAATACAGCCTTGCTCAATGCCTCCAGGTAATCCCTTAAGCCGTCTATGCGTATTCTTGTTGGTTCTGGCATATCCTCCTCCGATCACGAGCGGTGCGGGAAGAACCTATTATAGAATATTCGTTCGTTTCAAATCAATTTCTTCACGGAGAGCTCGGTGCATACGGGCCCAGACGCACTGGCGGGAGACGTGTCCACCTTAATCCGGCACGGGCGTTCTCGTGGATTCCGGCGTGGCCTGCATGGTGGCGTCGCCCTCCCTCACGTAAAAGCCTTCTTCGCTTTCGGCCAGCGACGACACCCACTCCGGGACCCGCAGCCCATCGGACTGCATGCGCTCCACGGACCATTCGAGGCCTATGGCGTCCCACATCTCGAAGGGACCCAGCGACCAGTTGAAGCCCCCTCTCATGGCCCTGTCTATGCTGACAATGTCATCCGCCACCTCGCCGACCTTGTCCGCCGAGTATGCCAGCACCTGCGATAAGATGCGCCACGCCACCTGGTTTTCCGTTTCGCCGCCGGACACGAGCGTTCTGAGTCTTGCGGCAAGGTCCTTTTCACCGGCAAGGGCCCTCAAAGTGTTCGCGGACTGTCGTCGACGGGGCCCGTATTCGAGGCTCAC
>JADFKI010000337.1 GCA_022565015.1 Chloroflexota bacterium | reverse complement strand
TAACGCAGCAACTTCCTCAAAAGATGGTTCGACAAGCTCTCCGCAGAAGCGGAGTCCGAAAATATACACACTAAGGAGTCGGACACCACGAACGGAGAGGGTTTTTTCTACCCGGTCGTCCTGTCCGACTCCCTAAATCGAATATCGCCGGACTCGGCCGCTGCGGAGAGCTTGTCGAAGGATGGTCCATTCTGGATAGACGTTTTGAGACATTTTTTGAAGTACGTGAATTCGATTGGTCAGACCGTTGATTGGATTCAGTGAATTCGAGGCCATAACCTTTGATTGCTACGGCACGCTCATCGACTGGGAGACGGGCATTCTGAACGCGCTACGTCCTATCATGCGGGCCCACGGGGTATCGGCCACGGAGGGCGACCTGCTCAAGGCGTACGCCGAACATGAGGCGATCGAGGAAGCGGGCGAGTTCAAGAGCTATCGCGATGTGCTGCGGGGCGTCGTCGCCGGCGTCGGCATGAGATACGGCTTCGACCCGTCGATGGATGAGCGGGACGCCCTCGTCGATTCCATAGGTGGCTGGCCGGTGTTCTCCGATACCGTCGAGGCCCTCCGAGTGCTCTCGTGGCGTTATCGCCTCGGCATCATATCCAATGTCGACGACGATATTTTTGCGGCAACCGCACAGGCGTTCGAGGTCGATTTCGATATGGTTCTAACCTCTGAGCAGGCACGGTCGTACAAGCCGTCGTCAACCAGCTTCGCGCTGGCGTTGACCAGATTGGGCTTACCAAAGGACAAAATGCTGCATGTGGCCGAGAGCGTACGCCACGACATAGTCCCCGCAAAGGCGATGGGAATTTCGTGCGTCTGGGTAAACCGCGTCAAGGCATCGGGAAGAGCCGCGGGCGCATCAGGCGCGACCTCCGAAACGTCCAGTGGGGCCGACATAGAGGTGCCGGACCTGAAGACGTTGGTGAAGACGATGGGACTGAGCGGCTAGGGGGTGTTCGCCGACGTGGAGGCGGTCATCTTCGACTTCGACTACACCCTGGCGGACTCGTCGCCGGGTGTAATCGAATGCGTCAACTTCGCCTTCGGACGGCTTGGGCTGCGTCCGGCGTCGCCCGAGAGCATAAGAAAGACGATTGGCACGTCCCTGTCGAAGACGCTGGAATCTCTGGCGGGACCGGAGCACGCAGCGCTGTCCGACGAATTCTTTCGGTTGTTCGTTCAGCGGGCGGACGAAGTCATGGTGGAGTCCACGACCCTTTTCGATCGCGTACCCGACGCCGTGCGCGAGCTGAAGAGCCTCGGCCTCTCGTTAGGCATCGTCTCGTCGAAGTATCGACGTCGCATAGAGGTCACGCTTGGCGCCGCGGACCTGCTGGAATGCTTCGATGTAATCGTTGGCGGCGAGGACGTTCAGGAGATCAAGCCGAGCCCCGTGGGCTTGCGAAGGGCCATTGAACGGCTGGGGCGCTCCGTCGATGCCGCGCTATACGTCGGGGACAGCACGACGGACGCCGAGACGGCAATGCGGGCGCGGGTGCGGTTCGTGGCCGTGCTGTCCGGGGTAACCCCCAAGGAGGAGTTCGTGCCGTTTCCTGTGGAAGCGGTGCTGGCGGATGTGTCGGAGCTACCTCAATGTCTTGCCAGGTGATATATTAGGTCTCACCCTATGACACGGCCTGCCGAGACTGGAGATTACGGATGACATTCGCCAACCGGGAGCTTTTTCCCTTCAGCACGGATGTAAACGATCGAGACCACCTGACTTTAGGCGGCTGTGACGTGATTGACCTGGTCTCCGAGTTCGGGTCTCCCCTCTACGTATTCGATGAAGACACGTTACGGGGAATGTGCCGCCAGTTTGTCGGCGAGTTCTCGCGGCGCTATGCCAATACCAGGGTCGCCTACGCGTCCAAGGCATTTCTCATCCCCTACATAGCCCGGCTGGTGCACGAGGAGGGCCTGGCGCTGGACATCGTGTCCGGCGGTGAGCTCGCGGTAGCGAAGGTGGTCGGCTTCACGCCGGAGAAGATCTACTTCCACGGAAACAACAAGACCCCCGACGAGATAGCCCTTGCGCTGGAATACGGCATCGGCCATTTCGTCATCGACAGCTTCTACGAGCTGGACCTCCTGCAAGAGATGGCCGGCGAGAAGGGGTTGAAGCAGGACGTGATGTTAAGGGTGTCCCCTAGCATCGACCCTCATACACACGTATATACGACGACCGGCATACTGGACAGCAAGTTCGGCTTCTCCATCGAGACGGGCGACGCCGCGAAAGCCATCAGACGGGCGATGGATGCGTCTAATCTGAATCTGGACGGCATTCACTTCCATCTCGGCTCGCCTATTTTCGAGCTAGAGCCCTATTCGGCGGCTATACACGCCGTCCTGAACTACTTGACCCAGTTCAAGGAGGAGGGGCTTAATCTTCAGGAGTTCAGCCCCGGCGGCGGCTTCGCCATCGGCTACGTTCGTGATGAGCCACCACCGGAGATAAGCGAATACGCGGAGGTAATCACGTCAACATCCATCTCGGTCACGAAGGAGCTGGGATTCGGCGAGCCCAGGCTCATCGTCGAGCCGGGACGGTCGATCGTGGGCCGTGCGGGCGTCGCCCTATATACCGTCGGGGGCATCAAGGACATTCCGACTGTTCGCAAATACGTGTCCCTGGACGGCGGCATGGGCGACAATATCCGTCCGGCGCTCTACGATTCCAAGTACGAGGCCGTCGTCGCCGGCCGTATGTCAGCGCCCGCAAAGGACGTTGTGACGCTGGCAGGCAAGTATTGCGAGTCGGGCGACATTCTCATCAGGGACGTGGAGCTCCCCGTCATCAAGACGGGCGACATAATAGCAGTCCCGTCTTCCGGAGCCTATGCGCCCTCCATGGCGAGCAACTACAACCTGAACCCTAGACCGGCAATCGTAATGGTCAAGGACGGCGAGGCGCGTTTGGCCCGCCGCAGAGAGACCTATGAGGACCTGATGCGCTGCGACGTCCTCTGAATCCTGGAAGGAGTTCCACCCATGACTGAAATAATCTACGAATCAGCCGGGAGCATCGCCCAACAGATCAAGGAGAAAAAGGTTTCGGCCGTCGAGGTGGTGGAGGCGCACCTACGGCGCATCGATGAGGTGAACGACAGGCTGAACGCAGTCGTGCAGCGCGTCGACGA
>JADFKI010000094.1 GCA_022565015.1 Chloroflexota bacterium | reverse complement strand
TGCCAGGTCCGGGTTGACGCCGGTCTGGTTCACACCGTCGTAGACATGACAATGCAGGTCTATCAGGCCGGGCACGACGAGTTTGCCCTGGACGTTTATGACACGCCAGGCCTCTTTTGCGCTGATGTTCGGCGCCACCTGTGAAATCGCGCCGTCGGTGACGGCAACGTCTAGCTTAGCTCGGACTCCTTGTGAAGGGTCCAGCACCTCTCCGCCCTTCAGCAGCAGGTCTACCATATCGTTCGCATACCTCCAAGGTTCGTGTGCTCCCCGAGGTGAGCACGTCCGCGACCGATGGTATACCAGGCCGCACGGGTCTGGCAAGATGCCTCATGCTTGAGATGGGCAAGGGTGCTGGGGCAACAGAGGCCCCTTCTTTTCTGGTGGGAGAAGGTTGGGATGAGGGTGAGCCATTGCGAAAACTTCAGCATCTCACCCTCACCTTAGTCCTCTCCCTCAGGGAGAGGAGGTCTTGTCTCCTCTTTGGAAGTGCTGCTTATCTATTCAGTTTCCGTTCGTATATATCATTGGTCTATACCCGTAAACCCCTTCCCCCTCAGTGGGCAAGGTTGGGATGGAGGTGGCCATTTGCACTTTGCAGCATCTCACCCTTACCTCAATGCTCCCCCTGAGGGAGAGGAGGTTTCGTCCCCCCTTGTCAAGGAGAGATTCAGAGGGGGTGAAGGGCTCGCGCGCGCCGCCCCTGGCTATACCCAGCGGCGGCGGAACGCGATCGCCAAGATCGCGAATGACACGGGCGCCGCACCGGCCATCCAGTCCCAGTGGACGGATCGTCCGAAGAGGGGATTGATTGTCGCGCTGGCGACAATCGAGATCCCAACGATTGCGACCGCCCACGTCAATGAAGACACCCAGCTTCGCGGCAATTTAAGGGCTGCCTTTCCCTTTGCCCGATTCGCCATGGTTTTCTCCAGACCTAACAGAGATTCTAAGCTGATTAGAGCACTGCCGTCTTTCGACAGCCGAGGGTAATTGCATATGATGCTCTGACCCTCCTCCCATTGCCAATTAGGTGCGGAAATCGAGCCCAGGGTGCAGGCGCCGCTCCGACGCATCCCGCCACGGAGTCTAGAAGGACGTGTAGCCGCCGTCCACGGGAATCGACACGCCCGTAACGTAGTCCGATGCGCTGCTCGCCAGGAACACGGCAGTACCGGCCATGTCCGCCGGTTCGCCCCATCGGCCGTGGGGTATCCGAGATGAGATCAGCTCGAATCGCTCCCTGTATTGCGGCTGTGTGCGAAGGGGTTCGGTGAGGTCCGTGTTTATCCATCCCGGCAGTATGGAGTTCACCTGAATGTTGTCCTTGGCCCAGGCGATTGCCAGGCTCTTGGTCAGCTGAACGACGCCGCCCTTGCTCGCCGCGTAGGGCATCACCATATCGTGTCCGAATATGGATGTCATGGACCCGATATTGATTATCTTGCCGCCCCCCGCGCTCTTCATGTGACGGTACACATCACGGCACGGCAGGAACGACCCCGTAAGGTTGATGCCGATAACCTGGTCCCACTCGTCCAGGGTGTAGTCTTCGGGGGCCTTGCGTATGCCGATGCCCGCGTTGTTGACCAGCACATCCAGCCGGCCGAACTGCTCCACCGTCGAGTCGACCATGGCCGCTACGGAGGCCTCGTCCTGCACGTCAACGGTCAGGCCGAGCGCCTTCACCCCCAGACCCTCCAGACGCTCAACGGCCCTGGCGGTCTTTTCCCGGCTTCGCGCCGCCACTACGATGTCGGCTCCCGCCCCGGCAAGACCCTCGGCTATGCCAAGGCCAATGCCTCCGTTGCCGCCGGTCACGACGGCTATCTTCCCAGACAGGTCGAACATTCCTTCAGACATTTTTCGCTCCAAGTGGTTCATTTCTTACGCGGCTTGCGTTTTGTCTAAGTTACGAACGGAGCTAAAGCAAATGACTGGGGGAATATACCACGACGCCAACGGCATTGTCCAAGCAGGCGATACGAACATTGAGTCTTATGGAACGAGGGCTATATCCTCTTTCGCATTGGGCCGTTGGGCCTGTACTGGTCCAGAATGGCGGTGGTCTCTTTGGAGAGCTGCTCGCCGCCCTGCCTTCTCTTTGCGAGCAGGTCCAGCGCCAGGTCCGACACTCCGGGCTCGATTCTCAACTCGTCGGGCATGTAGCGCATGCATCTGCGCATCATCACCTGGGCGGGCCGGCTCGTCTTTTCGGCACAGCCGTAGGCGTACGGGCACATGTACGAATAGCACATCGTCGTCTCGCGATAGATTGGCGGCACGCGGCTGGTAGACGGTGCTACGTGCCGACTCAGATGCGCTTTCAAGGGCTTTTCCAGCGCACCCGGAGTAGAGGCGATATTGGTGGAACGCATGATGGGCCGTCCTGAGAATGTTTTTAAGACAATTGCGCGGGCTGGCAGCGTATAGAAACGAAAATCAGCCCTGTTTGATAAGTTAGAGATTTTATTGGAAGAATTCAATACATTTGTACTACACTTTGAATCAAACCCAGACAAAAAAAGAGCCCCGATGCACCGGGGCCCTTTCGCAAATTGAGTCTTAATTATATGCGTTAAGCGCTCTTCCGCTCCAGGGGAGGAAGGGAAACGATGTCCCCGCTCGCCATTTCCAGCGTTACCCTCGCCTTGCCAAGGATGGCGTCCGTGCCGACGACGCACCGACGGACCCCGTCCATGCTCGGCAGCTCGTACATCACGTCCAGAAGCGTCCGCTCCAGGATGGTCCGCAGTCCTCTGGCCCCCGTTTTCTGCAGAAGCGCCTGCTCGGCGGCCTCGGCGAGAGCTTCGTCCGAGAATACAAGCTCCACGTTATCCATTTCGAAGAGGCACTGATACTGCTTGATGAATGCATTCTTGGGTTCCGTGAGCACCTTGATGAGGGCATCTTTGTCGAGCTCAATTAGGCTGGCCACAACCGGCAACCTGCCAACGAATTCGGGAATGAACCCATACTCCATCAGGTCGTCCGCCGTAATGTGCTGAAACAGGTTCTCACCCTCTTTGGACTTCCATTTACTCGGCACACCATGCTGGAAACCCATTGACTGCTTGTCCTTGTAGACCCGTTTTTCGATTATCTCCTCCATACCCTCGAAGGCGCCGCCACACATGAAGAGTATGTTGTCGGTGCAAATCTGCAGGAAGTCCTGATGTGGGTGCTTGCGGCCACCCTGGGGGGGAACGTTGGCGACGCAGCCTTCGATTATCTTGAGCAGCGCCTGCTGAACGCCCTCACCGGAGACGTCCCTGGTGATGGACGGATTGGGACTCTTGCGGGCGATCTTATCTATCTCGTCGATGTAGATTATGCCCTGCTCGGCCTTCGAGACGTCGAAGTCTGCCGCCTGGATCAGCCGCAGCAGAATGTTTTCGACGTCCTCGCCGACATAGCCGGCCTCCGTCAGAGACGTGGCATCGGCGATCGCGAAGGGCACGTCGAGGACGCGGGCCAATGTTTGGGCCAGGTGCGTCTTTCCGGACCCTGAAGGGCCAAGCATGAGGATGTTGGCCTTTTGCAGCTCAACATCCTCACCTTTCTTATTTGAGCCTACGCGCTTGTAATGGTTGTAGACGGCCACGCTCAAGATCTTCTTGGCATGGTCTTGCCCCACAACGTACTCGTCGAGAAGGTGGTTGATCCACTTCGGGTTTAAGCCCTTTGCCATCGGGCTCGAGTTATCCGTCGGCTGACTTGAATTCTCCTCTGCAATAATCTGGTCGCAAAGGGTGACGCATTCGTCGCATATAAAGACCCGGTCCGGACCGGCTATCAGGCGTTTAACTTGCGCCTGCGCTTTTCCACAGAATGAACATTGATAGTCTGTTCGTCCACTCATATGCGGAGGCTACCCCCTAATCCAATCAATTTCCCATGGGAAAGTTAGAAGCCTAGTTTACGTTGGTAGGTGTCATCAACACCTCGTCGACAAGGCCATATTCCTGTGCTTGCTCGGCGTTCAAGAAAAAGTCCCTATCCGTGTCCTGGGCGACCTTTTCATAGGACTGCCCCGTATGCTCGGACAGTATCGTGCGTATCTTGTCTTGAAGCCTCAGTATCTCACGTGCGTGGATTTCGATGTCGGACGCCTGTCCCTGAGCGCCGCCCAGGGGCTGGTGCATATGCACGGTCGAGTTGGGAAGCGCATAGCGTTTGCCCTTCGCACCCGCGCACAGCAGAACAGTGCCCATGCTGGCTGCCAGACCAACGCATATCGTCGACACGTTGGGCCTGATCAGATTCATCGTGTCATAGATCGCCAGGCCGGCGCTAATAACGCCGCCGGGTGTGTTGATGTACAGGCTGATGTCCCTCTCGGGGTCTTCCCTGTCCAAGAATAAGAATTGAGCGATGATTGCGTTTGCGACATGGTCGACGATTGGCGTACCAAGGAATACGATGCGCTCCTTCAACAGAAGGGAGTAGATATCGTAAGCGCGATCTCCCCGCGCTCCACCCTCCACGACCATGGGTATTATATCTTCAGGCCTCTTGGACCATAGGGGCCAACCATTGGACTTAATGTCTTCAGGCCCGTAAAGCATTCGGTTATTCTCCTTCTTTATCGTCTTCTTCAGCTTCCGTATCCACAGTCCCGTTATCGTCCTTGTCCTCATCGGGACCTGCCTCCGAGGACGAATCCGCTGCTATGGGAGGCGCCTCGCCCTTTGCAATCTCGGTAAGCCGCTCCATCGTCTTCTCGCCCATTAGGAGGCGCTCGACAGAGCCCCTCATCTCGTCTGTAATCGTAGGCTCCTCTGAACTGTCGTCCTGGTCGGAGAGAAGGCTCTGAATGCGCTCTTCCACGTCCTGCTCAGTCACTTCGAGTCCCTCGATCTCGGCCAGCTTGGACAGGATAAACGTTCGCTTGATGCGTTGGCCGGCCTCCTCACGAAGCTCTTCCCTCATCTCGTCTTCAGTCTTATTAATGGACCGAAGATAGTCGTCCGCACGCACATTCATTCTCGCGAGGACGTTAGCTCGCTCATCGGCCATGTGGGTTACTTCGTGATCGATCATTACCGGCGCCAGCAGGATGCTCGCACCCTGCATGATCTCCTCTATGATTTTCTCGCGATGCCGTTGGGTGGACGCGCTCTGAGTTTCTTCCTTGATATCCTTCTCCACGCGTTCGCGCAGAGCCTCGAAAGTGTCAAAGCCTTCGCCGGCGCCCTTTGCGAACTCGTCATCGAGGTCCGGCAGGATCCGCTCCTTTATGTCGCTGATCGTTACGGTAAATTCCGCATCCTTGCCGGCGAGCTCGTTGCCCTCTGCGTCCTCCGGAACCGCGATCGTAAATTCCTTAGGCGTATCCAGCTCCATATCGACCAGCTCATTGGCGAAACCCGGCACCGGTCGAGCGGCGTCCTCATCCAGGAAATAAACGGTATCCGACTCCTCCATAAAGGTATTGCCGTCCGAAACTCCCTCCGCCTTCATCGTCACCATGTCTCCCAGGGCGACGGGGCGCTGCACAGGTTCCCAGGATGCCATACTATGCTGTAGCTGTTCCAGGCGCGACTGGATATCTTCTTCGCCGACTTCCGTGGTCTCTTCCTCGACCCTGATTTCGCGATATGCACCCAGGTCTATCTCGGGAACCAGGGGGACGATGGCCTTGACCGTCAGGGGATCGAGCTCGAGCAGCTCGATCTGCGGCAGGCCGACTGCTTCGATCGACTGTTCGTCGATGGCGCGGCCCGTTACCTCCGGCAACATTGTATCGAGCACCTCGTTCAGCAACACCTCCCGGCCAAGAAACTGCTCGATTATCCTTCTGGGAGCCTTCCCTTTCCGAAATCCGGGGATTGCAGTGCGTTGAGCGACTCGCTTATAGCCTCGGTCCAGGTATGGGTCGAGGTCTTCCTCGTCCAACTCAATATGAAGTACGGTTTGGCGGTCTACTTCCTCTTCTTGAGTGATTTTCACGGACGACTCCAAGCTATGCGTTTGTACTCTTGATTATATCACGGCACGCCCCGCAGATAATAGTCCGGCGGCCTCTAAAGCGCTTGCTAGGGGCTTGGAGGGACATAATCATTGTTCAATGTATTGAAAGCATATTGAAATCCGTCTTGAGCATTTTCGACTACGAATTCTCGCCTTGACACGCTGCGTTCCCGTTGTTTAGGATGCGGTTAAGGACATGGAGGGGCGGAGGTGCATGATAGTGACTCGATCGGAGCAGGCAGCCAGTTGGTGTCACTCGTATCCGCAATGGGGCTGTATCGCCCGCGCGTATATTCCAGTGTGGCCTCGGAGTCTATGAATACGTTATATAATGCATAGACATGATGGGACTAGCCCCTTCGATGCCCACGACTTCGTTAAGATCTCGCCGGCTTTCCGGGTTTGAGGTGTAAGGATGTCCGAGCAGTACCAAAAAGAGATCGAAGAGATCCTGGAAAAGGCAGGGGAAGCCCCCATCGCCCCTGTTGAGCGGCAACCCAGGCCCGGGCTGTGGCGGCTCTTGCGACAGTATTTCCGCCAGTCTATGGGCAAAAGGGGGTGGTCGATCTCTCCAGGCAGGGTGATGCTGACCGCGATATCGCTGTTGCTGGCGGCACTGGTGCTTCGCATGTTCATGCCCGTCGTCGTCGTTCCCCTTGCACTGGCAGGACTTATATTATTTTTCGTGGCATATGGAATGTTCTTTGTGCCCGGCCGCAAGGGCCCTGAGAAGAAATGGCGGGGCCAGCTGATCGAAGAGCCTTGTCAAAATGCGCTGACCACGTTGTGGGGGCGGTTTCGCAGGCGGCTGAAAAAGTAGATTCCAACCTGCGCCCACAGGGGCGCTCGCTCTCGGAGAACGGCGCGACGATAGTTTGTTGAGTAGCTAAAATGGCCCCGGAAAACCGGGGCCATTTCTCTTGATACGGACTTTGTCCGAGATCCCGTTACACCGCGCACTCGCCTTCGCCGCGCTCCAGCACGTACTTGACAGTGCTGCTCCAGTCTATGTACTGGTCCAAAGTCTCGCGGCCGAGCTCCGGGATCTCCTTGAACTCCTCCAATATGCCCTCGAAGTGCTCAGTGCCGGCGCGGAGCACGTAGTCCTTGAACTCCTCACCCTCGTTGCGGCACTCCTTGTAGTCCTCCACGACCTTGCGAAAGGCCTCCGGAAGTCTCTTGGCCGGCACCTTGGTCTTGACCCTCTGGCCGAACCTGGTGTCGCCGGGGGCAAAACTGCCGCCAAGGAACAGCTCGTAGGCCGGCACCTGCCCGCCCGGTCCCTTTGCAGCGGCGCCGTGGAAGCCAATGTCGGCTATGTGGTGCTGACCGCAGCCGTTGGGGCAGCCGCTCATCTTGACGTGCATCTTCTTTATCAGCGGGTCCGACGTATCCATGCCAGATATGGCCTCGCTCATAGCCTTTGCCAGCCCCATGGACGAGGTGATGCCAAGCTTGCAGCTGTCAGTCCCGGGGCATGAAACGACGTCGCTAATCTCATGGGCGCCGACCGCGCCAAGGCCAATGTTCCTGAGCTCCTGGTAGATAGCCGGCAGCGCCTTCTCCGGCACCCACCTGAAAGTGAGGTTCTGCTGGTGGGTGACCCTGGCTCGACCTCCGGCGTATCTCCTGGATATATCGGCCAGCTGATGGAACTGCTCCGCCTCGACGTCTCCCAGGGGCAGCTTCACGGTTACGGCAAAGTAGCCCTTCTGCTTTTGCGCCTCGGTATTGCTCTTCTCCCAGGCCTCAAAGTCACTGTCGCCATCAGGCAATGGCGAGGAATAGTCGCCGTCAAGCGCAGGCGCGTCGAGCGACTCGTCTTCCATGAACAGGAGTGGCGTGGGGTCGAAGTCTCGCTGAGCCCAGGGCTGCTTCAGCTCCTCGTCTACCTCCTCGCGGAATGCATCCATGCCTATACGGTCTATGTAGAACTTGATGCGGGCCTTCATGCGGTTGCGCCGCAGCTCATTGGTCTGGTGGAAGATGCGAAGTATCGCCTCGCTAACCTTCAGATATTCCTCCACGGGAACGAACTCGTAGAGTGTCTGAGCTATGCGGGGCATGATGGACGTGCCGCCGCCGGCGACCATCTGAAAGCCCTTCTTGCCGTCCACGATCTTTGGAAGAAAGCCGATGTCGTGGATGCCTGCGATTGCGCAGTCATTCATGCAGCCCGAGAAGGCGGTCTTGATCTTGCGAGGCAGAGCCTGGCAAAAGGGATGCCTCACGAAATAGCGGGCGTAGGCCGCGGCGTATGGTGTAACGTCGAATGGCTCATTAGCGCAGACGCCTGAAATCGCACAGCCCGTCACGTTTCGGACGGTGTTGCCGCAGGCCTCCCTCGTACTCAGCCCGACATCGCCAATGATACGCATTAAGTCCGGCGTATCTTCCAATCGAATGTGGTGAAACTGAAAGTTCTCGCGCGTTGTGACGTGGCCCTTCTTGAGAGGGGTATACCTTTCCGCGACCTCTCCCAGGGCGTCCAGCTGGTCGGCGTTCGTGCCGCCGAAGGGCAGCTTTACCCTCACCATCTGCGCGTCGGGTTGCCTCTGCCCGTAAACGCCCTGCCGAAGGCGATAGGCCATAAAATCATTGGGGTTCCACTCCCCCGCCTGGAAACGACGCACCTGCTCCTCGAAATCCGTTATCTCTTCCGGTAGGATTTCTATTATGCCCTTGGTGCGGGGCTTCCACTCCGTCTGCGTCATGCTCTACTCCTCTTAAGTCGTAACCGAATGCTGGCGCGGTCTGAATCATTTCTTACATGTTTCTAACAAAAAAAGCCCCACTCAGATGAAATCACTAAATGGGGCAATACACGGTTCCCGATCTATTGTCGAGCGACCCCTATGGCACGCTGCTACAAGCGCATGTAATTACGGAATCGCGGTTCAGCATAACACTAATACTTTAGCAGCTTGACGGACCGCGTGTCAACAAATTACCTAGCTGAAAAGGTATATTGCATCAGAAGCAGCTTTATTCCCCTGACGCATCGTAGACTAACAGGCGCATCGTATTCACGGCATATGCGAATCCCCGCAAAGGCTCAAACCGTATGTTAGTCAGGCACATCTAACTGGTTAACACTATAAAAGTCGCCGTGCGGCGTCCGGGCGGCAGCGGATATAAACATCTGCGAGTCCGTAGGCCATGTACAACCGTCAGCTCATAACTGTTGCAAACTCCCTGCGTTGGATAGAATAGAAGCACGTGCAGAAGTGCGTAGGAGCCTTTAAAGTGGAAAACACGATCACCAGCGAAAACGAAAGCAGACTGATTCGAGGAGTCGTCATTCCGGGACTGGTCGGGGTTCTGGCGCTCACCGTCGCATTTGTAGGAGCGCTCATGGTACGGGACGCGACGGGCATCGACGGAATCAACCTGTTCGTTGAGGGCCTGTCCGGCAGCTCGAGCTCATTCTTCGGCGGCCTGGGCGTCATAGCGCCCCTGGGATTCGCCTTCGGGGCGGGAATCGCGGCTGCGTTCAACCCCTGCGGCTTCGCCATGTTGCCTGCTTATATGGGGCTTTACCTGGGGGCCAATGACGCGGATGAAAGACCCTCCGTCCTCCAACACATGGGCAAGGCGGTCATTGTAGGCGGCGCGGTTACCGCGGGATTCGTGGTACTTTTTGCCGCGGCGGGCGCCCTCATCGGACTCGGAGCCAGGTCCCTGCTGGGCAGCGTCCTGCCGTGGCTGGGACTTACCATCGGCGTGCTGCTGACGATTGCGGGGGCGTGGCTGCTGAGTGGCGGCAAGCTGTACTCGGCCCTGGCGACGAAGATGGCAAACCGAATGGGAGATCCAGGTCAGTCCAACGTAAAAGGATACTTCATATTCGGACTGAGCTATGGAACGGCATCGCTGAGCTGCACGCTGCCGATATTTCTCGCGGTCGTGGGCACCTCATTTGCCGTGTCCAGCATCGCCACATCGTTTGCCCAGTTCGTTCTCTACGCCTTCGGCATGGGAGTCGTCATTCTGGGATTGACCCTGGGAATGGCGCTCTTCAAGGGCGCGATGGTGTCGGGTATGCGAAAGGCCATGCCCTACATACAGCCCGTGGGCACCTGGCTCATGATCGTGGCGGGAACGTACATCGTCTTCTACTGGCTGACCATCGGCGGACTTCTCGACGGCCTGGGCTAAAAACGACTCTACGACAGAGATTACAAGAGCGGTGCGCTTCCGAACTCGGAAGAGCACCGCTTTTTTTTGCGCCTTAATGACATCTATCCAAGATGGAGCACCCTTCGACAGGTTCTCCGCAGCGGCGGAGTCCGGCGATATTCGATTTAGGGAGTCGGACAGGACGACCGAGAAGAAAGAACCCTCTCCGTTTGTGGTGTCCGACTCCTGAAAATGTATATCTGCGGACTCCGATTCGTCGGAGAGCTTGTCGAACCATCTTTTAAGATAGTTTATAAAGCCTCGCTCCGACTTCTCAATATAGCTAAAAAGAGCTAAAAGCTCAATCGCCGATGGACGCCATTTCGGCCAGCCGCCGCTGTACCGTCGGCCTGTCCGAGGGCTCCACGGGGTCGGGGAGGCCTTTCAGCTCAGGGACGATCGCAGAGAGCAGGACTTCGCTTTCTTCGGGGGACAGGTCCGACATCGCGATGACGTCCTCGGGGCCCCACATGACCGCCAGTCGATATCCGTAGTCGGCGACGGCCTTGTCTATGATTTCCCTAAGTGCTTCCCGTGACATTTTTTTGCTCCCAGATATCAATCTCACCCAGACACATGAACGTTCTATCGCGCCTTAACCCACCGTCCTGCCGCCGTCGATAACGAAGTTGGCGCCCGTGACGTAAGACGACTCGTCGGACGCGAGGTACAGCATCAGGCCTGCTATGTCCTCGGGCTTGCCGACCCTACCTATGGGAATCTCGCTGACTCGCTGCTCGAAGGCCTCTGCGCTGCCCGTGCTGCCACGAGACTGGGGTGACTCGACCAGCCCCGGCACGATGGCGTTGAACCTGATGCCGTTCTCAGCGTACTCGCGGGCTCCCGTCATCGTCAGGCTGATCACGCCCGCCTTGCTCACTCCGTAGGCCGAGGAGTTGATCGAAGCCCGAATGCCCGACGTCGAAGAGACGCTCACGATGGAGCCGCCCCGCTCCATGAGATGCGGAATGGCATACTTGCAGCACAGGAAGACGCCCTTGATGTCCGTGGCGAGGGTCAGGTCCCACTCCATCTCGGAGAACTCGTGCATTCGGGTCGTCCGAATCAGGATTCCCGCATTGTTCACGAGCACGTCCAGCTTACCGAACACCGCGACGGCCTGCTTGACCATGTCCTCGACCTGTTCCGCCTTGGAGACATCAGTCTGAACGAAAATCGCGTCGCCGCCCTGCTCGCCAACGAGGGACACGGTCTCCTGGGCGGCGGGAACGTTGCGGTCCGCGACGACCACCTTGGCCCCTTCGCTTGCGAATAGCTGGGCCGCGGCCCTACCTATGCCCGTCGCCGCTCCCGTGATAATCGCAACCTTGTCTTCTAGTCGGCCCGCCATAGCGCCCTCCGCGACTCCGTGCTTCTAAGTGAGCTGAATGGTCAGATAGACCCAGGGCTCATCGCCCCCATTCCCGGTCGTGTGACCCTGCCCCGTCAGATCATCGGCGAGCATCACGTCTCCCTGGCTGAGCACGCGGGAGGCACCGTCGTAAATTCGGACCTCTGCTCGGCCCGAAAGCGTAACGACGTACTGCCGTCTCGGAGCCGGATGCCAGTCCTGAAATTTTCTTGCCCTTAGATACGGAGCGATCAGCCATTCGCGGCCTAGCAGGTTGTTGAAATACTCTTTCCACAATCCCTTTGGCACTCTTTCAAGTAAGGAAAAGGAAGAAAATTGTATCTGAGGGACACCCTCAGACTCCCGGCAAAGGGGCTTGGCCCCTCTGCACTCCCCATTTTTCATCAGCCT
>JADFKI010000093.1 GCA_022565015.1 Chloroflexota bacterium | reverse complement strand
AGGTCGGATACGACGACGCGGGCCCCCTCTTTCGCGAATAGGATTGCCGACGCCAGCCCTATGCCGGAGCCTCCGCCCGTTATCAGCGCAACCTTTCCCTTAAGCCGCATTTTCAGCCCCAAATGTGAAGAATCTTGTCGATTTCGATAAACATTAAGTTAACATACATCGCTCTTACGCGGAGGCGCCGCCATCTGTGGCATGATAGCGTCGACGGCCGTCACGGGCCAAAGTCTTGACCCGTTGTCCGAGTTCGATTCCACTGCTACAATGGCCCCCGAGCCAATGGCAAGGAACTGCCTAAATAACCTTAGCGACGGAGATTGAATAATGCCTGATTATGTCGGCCACGTACTGGTATGCGCCACCCCGAACGAAGACGGCAACCACTGCGGCAGCAAGGGCGGCCCCGAGATGCGCCAGAGTTTTAACAGGGCTCTCGTAGACCACGGACTGCTGGAGAAGGTTACGGTCTCAGGCGTGGGCTGCACGAGCCAGCACGGGCTATGCGATCAGAGCCAGTGCACGGTCATCGTCTACGGGCCAAAGCGGGAGCTTGGCGGCACGTGGTATGTCGCATCTCCCGACGACGTAGATGAGATCATCACCGAGCACCTGATCAACGGCAGAGTCGTCGACAGGCTGGTCAACAAAGAGAAAAACGTCGACTTCGAGTAGGCCCTCCGTCAGCTCAGACTGAACGTCTCGCCGGCCGTATACCTTTGCCAATCTGATTTTCCGTAGACCGTGACGGCGCCGGACCCAAGCGCAGTCCAGCCTCCGGGCGAGCCCAGACAGCCGCTCATACCGTCGATGCCCAGTGCCGTAATGCCGGACGGCGCGGTACGGCTCAGCTCGGCGGCGGTTTCGGCCGGATCTGCACGATCGTGATGGGGCAGTGTTGCGACGCCGGATACCAGGCCCAGCGCCTCGCTCCACTCCCGGAAGCGCATCCAGGAGCCCATTACCATTGCCCCCGCGCTCGAGCCCGCGAGAATCGCGTCGCCCTCCAGCGCCTTCTCGATCCTTGAGAGCAGCTCGGATCCCCGCAGCGTGTCCAGTAGATGCCTTGGATTTCCGCCGGTGAGGTAGATGAGGTCGGCGTCGTCGATTTCAGAGACAAGAGACGAGTCGTTGGCATCCGCTGAGTTCAGGACCATGAGGGCCTCCGCATCGGCGCCGAGGGAAGCGAAGTGACCGACTCCGTTGGCGGCGGCCTTGGCCGGGTTGCTTTCGGCGGCCGCGGTCGGAATGATCAAGACCCTGGGTCTGGGCTTGCCCGTCGCCTTGAGTATCTCGGAGTCCATCGACTCGCAGCCGCTGCGAAACTCGTCGCCGCCCACCAGGGCCATCCTTCCCGCCATTATCGTCACCTCGGATTCTTCGAATTGCACCATTCTAACAAAAACCGGCGGCCGGTCTCGGACTATACTATGGGCAATCGACCAGGAGGCAACCTCATGACGCAGACTAATTCGCGCAGGCTATCGTTGGGCGTTCTCGGAGCCGGCGCGGCCGCGCAGTGGTATTACATGCCCGCCGCCAGGGCGTGGAGCGGCAGCATCGTCCTGAAGGCGATATGTGACCTGGACCTACAGAGGGCCCGCCACTTCGCGTCGAAGTACGATATTCCCAACGTCTATGGCTCCTACGAGGAGATGCTGAGGGACGCCGACATCGATGCCGTGGCCGTGCTCACGCCCCACGCCTTGCACGCCGAGCAGGTGCTAATCGCCCTGGAGCATGGGAAGCACGTGCTCGTGGAGAAGCCCATGGCGAGCACTCTGGCGGAAGCCCGGCGAATCTGCGATCTGGCCGACTCCAAGGGCCTGTACGTATCGTGCGCACCGCCCAATATGCTGCACCCCGGACAGAAGCGCCTGATGCAGCTCGTGGCCGCCGGGGCCATCGGAAAGATATGCCTCGTCCGAAATACGCGCTCCAGCATGGGGCCGGGCTCGCGTCCCGGCGCGCCGACGGACTTCAGCTGGTTCTATCAGAAAGGCGCGGGCGGCATGTCCAGCATGGCCGGGTACGGCCTCATACAGATGACCGCGGTCGTGGGTCCGGTCAAATCGCTGTCCGCAATGTCGTGTACGTCCATGCCCGAGCGGGTCATGAGGGATGGCCCCGCCAAAGGCAAGCGCGTCGAGGCGGACGTTCCCGACAACAATGTCATGGTCTTCGACTTTGGCGACGATACGCTGGGCACGATGGATACCGGCTACGTGATGATGGCAAGCGAGTCGCCCTCCATGGAGCTATTCGGCACGGAGGGCGTCTTGTCGGTGTGGGGCGGGGACCAGGTGCTGAGGCTGCGTCTATACAAGGACGACTGGAATACCAACGTCGCGGGATGGCAGAACGTGGATATATCCGGCCTGGACTCTGCCTGGGCGCACCACGCCTCGACGTTGCTGAGCCTCGCCGACGCCGTGCTGGAAGGGAAGCCTCTTGTAAACGACCCTCGCCACATGGTCCACGTGATCGAGATCATAGAGAAGACTTGGGTGGCGTCCGAGTCGCGTCGGGCCGTCGACCTGTCGACGACGTTCCGCGTGCCGTCGTGGGAGGAGCTGCCGGACGCATCGACGGGACCCTTCGCGCTTGAATTCCACTCCGTCGGTCGACGTTAAAACCACTCTTCACACGGTGATGACGACTTTTCCTTGGGCGTGTCCTTCTTCTAGATAACGGATAGCTTCAGGGACCTCACTTAACGTGTAACGTCTATCTATAACAGGCACTACCTTGCCGGCTTCAAGAAGTTCTTTTATGAACGCCAAATCTTCTCGGTTTGGTTTGACCAGCATATTACCCATTTTCCTGCTACTGGTGACTGACATCCATGGTCCCAGGAGCATAGCTTGGAACATCTGAGCCATGGTGCCTCCGGTCATTACATAGGTTCCCTTTGAACTTAATGCACGCCTGTAATCTGAAATCGAATGATATCCGTTAGCAGCATGAATCAGGTCATAGAGCTGCCCATTCCGGGTGAAATCTTCCTTGGTGTAATCGATGACATGGTCCGCCCCAATCGAGCGTACCATTTCCAAATTCCTTGTGCTGCAAACGCCGGTCACTTCAGCGCCGAAGGATTTCGCAATCTGCACAGCAAAGGTGCCAACGCCACCAGACGCACCATTAATCAATACCTTTTGCCCTTGTTGAATCTGTCCTTTGTCGCGAAGAGCCTGCAGGGCGGTGAGTGCCGCTGCAGGTACGGCAGCTGCATCCTCGAACGTCATACTGGCCGGTTTCAGCACTAATGCAGCGTTTTCAGGAACGCATACATACTCGGCAAAAGCTCCAAAACCAGACCCGGATATGTCCCCAAATACCTCATCACCTGGCTGAAACTGCTTCACCTTTTTGCCAACCGCATCAACCCGCCCCGCCATGTCAGCTCCGAGTATGGTGTATTTTGGTTTGAGCAGCCCGGCCATCGCGCGGACCAAGAACGGGTCGGCTCTCAGGAGATGCCAGTCGCCTGCATTTGCGGATGCCGCATGAACTTTTATCAAGACTTCATCGTCTTTGACGACCGGCTTGTCGATTTCTTGGAGTTCAAGAACATCAGGTGGTCCGTATCTGTCGTAAACAATCGCCTTCATCGCGTTCTCCTTCACTTCGCAGGTTCGGCTGACCTCTGTCGAACCGACGCCAATTCGCTACCCTGGGTCGCAGTCGTTGGGACTGTGGCGCCTCTTTATCTTGGGCTCGGGAGTGCCCCGTGTCATCGGGGAGACTGATGATCAAGCGTCAGCCAAGGTGCCCATTTGCGTATCCCCCGTCGGCACGACTGGGACCGATGGCGTAGTCTGTATTGATGGGATAGTGGGGCTCCCCCTGGCCAAACAGGTCCCGTTCTAGAAAGAATCCTGTTTCGGCAGTCATTCCCAATCGATCAGACGGATTCAAGAGCACGTTCATTCCACCGTTCGACGTTAACGCCTTTTATCAATAGCCACAACGTAATCGATAATTCAGAGATAATCGCAGGCACGGCAACAATCAGCCAAAATGCTATTTCGTTGTTTGCGTAGCTGGATGAAAGAACGCTGGCGAAACTATCTATGAGATAGCCTACAGACGCTACTATCAAAAAGACGCCCAGAATTCTAGGAATGTAGCCCGACTTATAAATTAGATAGCCTAGGACAAATATATGAATTCCAAAAAATATGAATGCAATATTGGTTCCAAAGTCATAAGTATTAAGAAATAGCATCGCCTGAGTATTGTCAGCACCTCTTATGAATTGCATGGCAATTAACAAATAAAGCATATTGATTGAAAATATAGCGACAAACACCAATCGGAACCACGCCGCGAGCAACGAGAGACTCCTATTTCCCGGTACGAGCAAAACATAAAGTGCCCAGGCCACTACCGCATCAGCTACAAGCACGATTAGCCAGCTAGCAATACCCATGCGGAATAGCGACTCAGAAGCCATAATATTGCCGGCGGTTGTTGTCGCATCTCCCGGTACAATGCCAAGGAAATTAGCCAAGAAACCGAATACGAATATGAATAGATACCCGACTCCTGCGACTCTTGCATAAAAAAGTGGCGATGTCTCGGCTATCCGGTTTGTCATTTCGGTCCCCCCAAATTAATTGATCGGCATGGTTAGTGTGCTCCACAGTTATTACTACATTTCATTCGGAATGGGTTATGTTCTGGCAGACTCGGAGGCGATTGCAGACGAATTGAATCCCTTAACTATAAGCCATACCGCTAGAACCATTTCAAACAAGGCTATTGGACCAGCCAATAAGCCCGCGATCGGCGAGAAAAGAGTAACAAGGCCGAACACACGTATTAAGCCTGCTGCTAAAACCAATGGGGCTCCAATAAGGCCCCAGACTGACAAGAATCGAGGAACGAGTCTTGATTGATACAACAAATAACTGACCATCAGAGCATTTAGGCTAAAAAGGACATTAGGCCCAAGCAGAAAGGTCCAAACACGATCTGCCTGTAATACAGCGCCTAAAGTTTGAAAATGGGAAGCATCCGGAGCTCCTGCTATATATTCCTTACTTAATGTCAGTAGCAATAGTGCGCTGACTGCACTAACAATAATGAATACGCCCTCGATAATCCTGCCACCCACGTACCCTAGAGCTAAGGCTTCATTATGCTTTTTAAATATTGGAAACAGGGCAATTGCAGTGCCGGCAACGGCAGCGGCCGCAATTAACTCAAATAGCACTCCTATCAACAGCTGGTTTTCTTTTGCAGAAACATTAGTAAGATAATCCGGATCATCTAGAATAGGTCCTATAAAAACAAGAGTCCCGAGTATGGACATAACCGTCGCGGCTATGAACAATACTCCCACAATTATTGCGGTCTTTCTGTCTGAACTCATTTTCCCCCCCTTTCTTTGTATTTTTTGAATTGTCCTGTTCAGTTGCCTCGTTAGGTTTCGTGATTCTGTCTCACGGTTATTACGACATTTCCGCTTTTGTGTCCTTTTTCGACTCAGCTATGAGACTCGGAAACTTGTCCCAACGGATAGCGCCTATCAATGACGCGGCCCGAAGACGGTTACCGCTCATTACGCATTTCAAAATGTTGGAACTGGTGAGCAGCCGCGTAGACCCGGCAAACCTAGCCTAGTAGCCCTCGGCGCGCCACTCGAAGGCCAGCGTCGCGTAGCGCACGAAGACGGCGCCGCCCGGTGCCGCAATTGGCCCATTGATGGCCAGCAACGCGATCGTGTGGGTGTCCCCGGGCTTGGCGCTGGCGCTGACTTCGACGCGTTGAGGTATGTTGAATCCCTGTACGGTGCCCTTGGCACGATCGCACTCGCCGTCGATCCAGATCTCGCCGTAGTCGTCTATGCACGTCTCGAAGAGGACCCGCGTTCCCTCCACCGGCCTGCCCTTGATCGACTCGGGCAGGGTGATGCTGGTGCGGTACCATATGAATGAGAGCCCGCGTGAACGCCATGCGACTATGTCGTCGGTCGTCTCCCACGAGGAGTCGTCGTAGTCGGCCAGGCGCGCCGGGCTGCCGGCCAGGTTTGCGACGAGCCCCTCGTTGGGCTCTCCGGGCACTAGGCCTATGGCGTGCCTCCACTGGCCCTCGACCAGCTTCAGCTCGTTCGGGTCTTGGATATGCAGCTCGACTCTAGGCATGTTTTTAGCTCCCCTCCGACGTGATTTCTATTTAACAAGTTCTTCCTGTAGATTAAGGCCCGATTATACCCGCAGTTATCCGGGCTGTACACAACGCCGCGCCTTCTGCTTTAATGTGGCCGTTAGGTCAATACCGGCCATCGTTCTGAATGGAGCCAAGAGTATGTACGACCTGCTGATCAAGAGCGGACTCGTGTACGACGGCACGGGCGCACCACCCTACCCTGCCGACGTCGCCTCCGTGGGCGGCGATATCGTCGCCATAGGAAAGCTGGACGGGGAAGCGAAGAAGACCGTCGACGCCTCAGGGCTCGCAGTCTCACCTGGATTCATAGACCTGCACACCCACAGCGACCTGTCGTTTCTCCTGGACTCCGGCGCTCAGAGCAAGGTCAGGCAGGGCGTCACGCTGGAGCTCGCCGGCAACTGCGGCATGAGCTTCTGCGCGCCGTTGCTTGGCGAGGCCAGGGAATTGCTGATGCCGCGGGTCTCCCAATACACCGACGACTTCGACATCACCTGGAACGATTTCGCAGGCTATCTGGACGCCCTGGAAAGCGCGGGCTCGACGTTGAACATCGCCGTCCAGGTCGGCCACGGCACCATACGCTCCTGTGTGCTGGGCCAGGAGGACAGGGCTCCCAGCGGCGAGGAGCTGGACCGGATGAAGGACCTGGTCGCCGAGTGCCTGGACGCCGGCGCCATGGGCTTTTCGACGGGTCTCTTCTACGCTCCGGGCAACTACGCGCGGCTGGAGGAGGTAATCGATTTGACGTCGGTCGCTGCGCAGCGGGGTAAAGTCTACTCCACGCACGTGCGCGATGAGGGCAGCCACAGCGTCGGGCTCTTCGTGGCGCTCAACGAGGCCATAGAGGTCGGACGGCGCACGGGTGCGAGAATACAGGTGTCGCACGTCAAGTGCATGGGGCCCTCCGTGTGGGGCCGCGCCGACGATGTCCTCGAACTCCTGGAGCGGACTCGCCGGGAGGGCATAGACATCGCGGGGGACCAGTATCCCTACACCGCCGGCAGCACCAGCCTTACGGGCGCGCTGTTCCCTCGGTGGGCGCTGGACGGCGGACGAGAGGCGACCCTGAGGAGAATGGCGGACGAGGACCTTCGCGAGAGGCTTATGGCCGACATCGAAGATATCTACAAGCACAATCGCAATCCCGAGGGCGTCGTGATCGCGAGGTTCGTCCCCGATCCTCACTTCGAGGGGATGAACATGCTTCACGTCGCCAAGGAGATGGGCTGCGTTGCCTCTGAGGCCGCGCTCAGGCTGTACGGCCAGGGCGAAGGCCAGGTGATCATCCACATGATGCAGGACGAAGACGTTCACACGATCGCGCAACACCCGCTCATCTCGGTCGGATCCGACGGCAGCTCTCTATCGACGGAGGGGATGCTGTCGGTCGGCAGACCGCACCCAAGAAGCTATGGCACCAACCCGAGGTTCCTGGGCCGGTTCGTCAGGGAGCAGGGGCTCGTTTCCCTGGAAGAGGCGATTCGCAAGATGACCTCGTTGCCCGCCTCACGAATGGGCGCGACCCGACGTGGCCGCATCGCACCGGGGTTCGCCGCCGACATCGTCGCCTTCGATGCAGACACGGTGTTGGATACGGCGACCTTCGAGTCGCCGCACAGCTACGCCGTTGGCATACCCCACGTGGCGGTAAACGGCTCCATGGTCATAGAAAACGGCGAGTACACGGGAGCGACTCCGGGCAAGGTGATCCGGGAGTTCGCGGACTAGGGGAATATGCGGACTGCGATGAGGTGTGTCATTCTGATGAACCAGGCTAGGTCGAATGACAATCAGGCTGGGGCGGCGTCCTACCCGCTGGAAAGAGGGCAAAGTCCCTTCTCCCTCGACCGGAGAAGGCAATTCTCTCCCCCTTTCAAAGGGGGAGACTGAGAGGGGGTACAGCCCGCTTCAAAGCAGCTTATTTATCCGCATAGTGCAGATTCGGAATAGCTCGCAATCTCTACTGATCCAGTAAGCCCCGAGGCCAAGGGAGCAACAAGATGAAAAATACGGCTGAAGCGGTCATCATAGGCGGGGGCGTCATGGGGTGCAGCATTCTGTACTACCTGGCGGAGCGCGGCCTGACCGATACGCTGCTGCTGGAAAAAAACGTCCTCGCCTCGGGCTCGACGAGCCGGTCGCAGGCGATTCTCAGGATGCACTACTCCAACGAGGTGACCGCGCGCTTCGCCTGGGACAGCCTGGAGGTCTTCAAAAACTTCGAGGAGCTGACGGGCATGCCCTCCGGGTACACCCGCACCGGATACTTTCTCATCGTCGGCAACGAGGACCGGCCGGCCATGGAAGAGAACATCGCCATGCAGAAGCGCCTGGGCATCGCGACGGATATCGTATCAATAGAGGACGTGCGTGAGATCGCGCCGATGCTGGCCGTGACCGGCGACGAGGCCATCGCATACGAGCCCGAATCGGGCTACGCAGACCCGTATTCAGTCACGACGGGCTTCGCCAACCGCGCCAGGGAGATGGGTGCGACCGTCCAGGACGGCATGGCCGTCACCGACGTCGAAATAACGGGCGGCAGGGTCAGCGCCGTGATCACCCCCGATGAACGAGTCGAGACGCCCATCGCAGTGGTTGCGGCCGGGCCTTGGAGTCGACCGCTGCTAGCGAAGATCGGCGTGGACGTGCCGCTGGAGACGGTCCGGCACCAGGTCGTTACCCTCCGACGGCCGCAGGACAGGGTGCCCGAGCACCCCATCATCGGCGACGTCGTCAACGACCTTTCGGCGCGGCCGGATATCGGAAACCTCACGCTGATCGGCGTGGGCGAAGACGAGGAGGCCGACCCCGACAGCTATAATCAGAGCGTGGATATGCCGATGGTCGAGAAGGCCTTCTCCAACCTTACCAAGCGCATACCGGAGATGTCGCACGCGCTGTTTCGCGGCGGCTGGTCGGGCCTCTTCACGACGACCCCGGACTGGCATCCCATCCTGGACGGGGTCGAGGGGATCGACGGCCTCTACTTTGCGGTGGGCTTCAGCGGGCACGGCTTCAAGGAGTCACCGATGATCGGCCGGAGCATGGCCGAGCTGATCACGGGCGTCGAGCCCTCGATAGACATCTCGATGCTGGACCTGAAGCGGTTCGCGGAGAACAGACAGCTACGGTCTCGTTACAGCATGCAGGTCCTGGCCTAGGCGATCCCCCCGGCCTAGCCTGCTTCCTTGATGGGCCCGCTGGGATAGGTATTTGAGCTTTTCATATATGATGATAGGTGATTGTCAATTGGGGATGAGGTCGAGGTGTCTACGCGCTCCAGCATTTCACCCTCACCTTAAACCTCTCCCTGAGGGAGAGGAGGGATGGTCTCCCCCTTGGTAAAGGGGGAGATTTAGAGGGGGTGAAAGGCCCTCTCTTCCAGTGCCGGTGGAGAGGATGTCCGACTCCTTGATTTGATTATCCTCGGACTCGGGCTGATCCATCGGAGGGGTCGAGCCCGCCGTCCTCGGCGGCTAAACCTCGACAATGACCTCGATCTCGACGGGGATGTCGTTTGGCAGGGCTGTCAAGCCGACCGCCGACCGCGCGTGCCTGCCTATCTCGCCGAAGACCTCTACCATGAGGTCCGAGCAGCCGTTGGCCACGGCGGGAGGGTTCGTGAAGTCCGGCGTACAGTTCACCATCGCAAGAATCTTGACGATCCTCTTCACCTTGTCCAGGTCGCCCAGCTCGCCTCTGATTCTCGCCAGGATGTTAATGCCGACCAGCCTGGCCGCCTCGTATCCCTGCTCCTGCGTGTATTCCTGGCCGACCTTGCCGGCCATCGTGGTGCCGTCGGGACTGGCCGCGGGGCCCAGACCCGACAGGTAAAGCAGATTGCCCGTTCGCACGCTGGGGACATAGTTCGCTATCGGTGGCGGCGTGTTCGGCAGGGTGATACCCAACTCTTTAACGCGGTCTTCGGCTGACATCTGTAATTTCGCTCCTCCCGTTTAGTAGTCAGGAAGGATTCTAAACCCTTCGGGTCTTAAATACGAATGTCGTCGGGCCGTGGGCTCACGGTGGCCTTCGTGTTATCATGGCACGCGCAAATGGACAATGTGAAACATTATAGGGGGACATAGAGAATGGTACTGTCCGACGATTCCATCCGGCTCAAGGCAGTCAATCACCTGACATATGCCGTCAAGGACAAGGAGCGGGCGCTGCGCTTCTGGGTGGACGTTCTTGGCGTCAAGCAAATCCCCAGCCAGGTCGAATCCGAACGCGTCCTATGGCTTCAGCTGCCCAGCGGCACGATGGTGCATCTTATCGAGAACGCCGACGCCCCCTCGGTGCCCTCCCACCATGGGGCATTCGAGGTCGACGACATCGACAAGGCCTTCGAGACCCTCAGGGCCAAGGGCATCGAGACGGAGACCGAGACGATAACCAACATACGAAAAGACGGCCAGCGGGCGTTCTATTTCCACGACACCGAGGGCAACCGCATCGAGATCTGCACGAAGTCGGGATTCGGCGTACTGGTCTAAGTAGATTTTCGGTCAACCGACTTGAATGCCCTGACCGGCGTCGTACAGACGGTCCGCAAACCCCTCGATCAAGCTCCGATGGGCAAGCTTCGACCGCCAGTCCTCCGGAATGCTTGACTCGCCGTAAAAGGCTCCCGCCAGCTGGCCGTACACGGCAGCCGTTGTGTCGGCGTCGTCGCCAAGATTGACTGCCATTAGGCATCCCTCGCGGTATGAGCTGCTGCGGTCGAACGCCCAGAGCGCGGCTTCCAGGGACTTAACGACATATCCTTGCCCTTTTATTTCAGGGGGTTCGCGGTACTTGAACGAACCCTGCGCAATTTCATTTATGAGCCCGGACAATGGATATTCAGTCCAAAAATTGTCGACCGGGGAGTAACCGGCCGACAGCAACTCATCTTTCGACACGCCGTTCAACGCGCCGACAAGCAGCCCTCCCAGGTACCTGCATCCGTCCACGGCCTCAGTTGCGCCGTGGGTTGTTTTCGAGCTCTGTCCCGACATGCGAATGGCTTCATCCGGATTGGCTGCGTAAAACATCGGGATGGCCGCGAGGCGCATGATCGAGCCGTTGCCGGCGCTTTGCGCGCCCGTCGGTCCAGGAAACGGCTCCCGAGTAAGATTGAAACGGCTGATTGCGTCCCTAGTGGTGATGCCAATGTCGAAGCAAATCCCCGTACTACTGAGATGGCCTGTCTCGCGCCAGCTTAGATATCTTTCCAGCTGGTCCACGGGATCGAAACATCTGCGTTCAATAAGGCTTTCTGCCAGACATAACGCTAACGAAGTGTCGTCTGTCCATTGGCCAGGTTCCAGGTCGAAGGGACCTCCGCCAACCATATCATTCAACGGAGTAAAGGATCCCGGAGGCTTGAATTCCAGGGTCGTGCCCAAGGCATCACCGACCGCCAGGCCAAGTAGACAGCCGCGATAGCGCTCGAGTTGGTTCATGACTATTCGCCTTTCAGACCAGGGCCAATATCCTGGCGGGGTTCTCGATCACGGCCTTGTGGATGGCCTCCTGGGTGAAACCCTTTCGCCGCATTCTGGGAACGATGTTTTGGACGATGTGTCCGTAGCCGTGGCCGCCGTACTTCACCAGCCGGTGGTTGGTGCAGATGTCCTGGGCCATCAGCACCCTATCGCCGAAGCCTCGATCGACCACATACATTATGAAATCCAGCCGTTGGGCGTCCGAGGGCATATCGAAGTCGGACAGCGGATAGTGGGACGA
>JADFKI010000336.1 GCA_022565015.1 Chloroflexota bacterium | reverse complement strand
TTCCTTGAACGAGCTCCTTCGATATCATGGCGAAAGGCTATGGACTTCTCCGGCCTCACTGATCGACCGCTTCATCAGGGAGCGGCTGTTGATGGCCACGGCGGTTGACGACCCCAGGATGCGTGAGCATTGGAGACGCTACCGCTTCGTGGTCGAGCAGGCCCGTGCATTCTTCAGCGCCGGTGGCGGCTCTCTCAGGGCGTTTCTACTGTGGATAGACCGGCAGAGGGAGGAGGGCGCGCGCGTCTCGGAAGCCCCGGCGCCCGAGGGGGATGAAGACGCCGTCAAGGTCATGACGGTCCACTCCGCCAAGGGCCTGGAGTTCCCAATCGTCGTCTTGACGGGGCTCAACAACACTCGCGGCTTCCGGGCGAACGAGGTCCTCTTCCCCGACGACGGGACCGGCTTCGAGGCACGGGTCGGCCCTCAAGGCGCCCGTTTCAAGACGCCGGGCTACGACGAGTTCGAAGAGAAAGAGAAGGCGCTGGACGAGGGGGAGTTCGTGAGGCTGCTCTACGTCGCAACCACCAGGGCCCGCGACCACCTGATCGTCAGCGTGCATCGCACCGCCGATGACGGCACGACGGCTGCGGCGAAGATCGCGGCCCTTTTAGAGGACAGACCCTCTCTGTGGGAGCCGCTTCCAGCGTTTTCACGGACTGTAGCTCCGGACACAGCAGGAGACGGGGGCAAGCTAGATATCGCAAAACACGGCCTAGATGAGCGTGACCGCTGGGAAAAAGAGAGGGCCGAGACCATAGCCAGACGGGGAAAGCCGGTCTCGATAGCCGCAACTGGTATGGCGAGCATCGCAAAGGAAGAGGCTGCGGAGGACGAGCCGTGGCGCAGGGGAAGAGCGGGAACATCGATAGGCAGGGCCGTGCACGCCGTTCTTCAGACGATCGATCTGGAATCGGGCGCGCTGACCAGGGAGACCGCGGAGGCCCAGGCGAGTGCGGAGGGCGTCCCGAAGAGATGGCAGGAGATCGCGGACCTGGTTGATACGGCTCGAACCAGCCCCGTCGTAAAGCGCGCTCTGGCCTCGGGAAGGTACTGGCGTGAGGTGCCTGTGGCAACGCCGGTTGGCGACGGCGCGTTGGAGGGCATCATCGACCTGCTGTTCGAAGAGGAAGACGGATTTGTCATCGTCGACTACAAGACGGACAGCCTGTCCGATGAGCAGACCGAGGCTGCGATGCAACGGTACCGTCTGCAGGGCGGTGCGTACGCGCTGGCGTTGCAGGAGGCCGTGGGCAGGCCGGTAAAAGAGGTCGTCTTCCTGTTCCTTCATCCCAACAGAGCAGAGGTCATCACCGACCTGAGAGCGTTGACGGAGGAGGCGAGGGGGGTCGCGTTGGAGCACCTTCGGGTCGAATAGAGGGATTCGCCCTTGTCCCGGATGAGTCGAACATCGTGATTGACTGCGACGAGCCTCGTCTGGGACCACAGCGCCGGCCCCGATTAACAGCCGTGTTCACGCCTCTCACGGGTCTCGACCGGATATGCCGAAAAATACTTGACAAGTGGCATTCGTTCGTTTAGCTTACGAGCCAGACATGAAATTAGAACCATTCTAATTTGTTAGAATTTTCACATGCACAGCTGATTTTCGTCTAATCCCAGGGGTAACGCTCAGTGGCTCAGCCGGACTTACAGGACCGAATCTTGGAGATGAGACAGGCTCTCGGGGCCGGATGCTCGAAATTGAGCTCAGCGGCACCGCCGACGCCTGCGACGGCCGTGTAACGGGTTCGCACTGAACAGTCATGAACACCACAACCAGAGTCAATCCTACCCCCTCCGGTCAGGCTCGCGCCTTCGTCCGAGACTACCTGGACAAGACGCGAGAGTTCAGCCGGAACGCCAACCTCTACGTGCTGCACGTCATCGGCATGGACATGATCCACGGCTCGTTCACGGTGCTCTTCAACTTGTATTTGTTGGCCCTGGGCTTCGATTTGAGATTCATCGGCCTGCGCCTGATGATTGGATTCATCGCCAGCGCCGTGACGGCCATGCCCGCTGGATTGGTCTCGGACCGAATCGGGCGCAAGGCATCGTTCATCCTGGGCGACGGCATTGGCGCGGTAATTGCGCTCATCATGATCAGCTCGCGCGACGAGACGATTCTTCTTGTGGGCCCCGCGCTGGTCGCCTTCTTCAACAACCTGCACCACACTTCGGAAGCCGCCTTCATGATGGAGAACAGCAAGGGGTCGGAGCGTGTGCACCTGTTTTCCGTTTCGACCAGCTTCCGCACGATATCGTCCATGGCGGGCGCGCTTATCGCGGGGCTCGTGCCGCTCATGTTCATAGACGACATCGGCAAGGTGGACGCGTATCGATACGCGACTTATGCGGGCCTGTCGCTGTGGTTCATCTCCCTGGTGCCGGCGCTCATGCTGAAGTCGGAGGAGGCCGAGGAGCACCCAGAGCAGGGGCCGGCCGTTGAAACATCCTCCGTAAAAAGAACGGGCGGCATACGGTCGCTGCTAGTCGACATACACCACCCTAGAAGGATCGCCTATTTCGTCTTGACCAGCGCCTTCATCTCCCTGGCCGCCGGAACAGTCGTGCCGCTGCTTAACGTCGCCTACCACGAAGGACCTGTCCACGCGGGCGAGGGAGCGCTCGGCGGCATCTTTGCGGGCGGAGAGCTGGGCGTGGCGCTGGCTAGTTTGGCGGTCCCACTGCTGGCGGCACGCATGTTGAAGGTCGACGCGATCGCCATAACTCGCTTGTTATCGCTGCCCTTTGTGTTGGCCCTGGGGTTCATTCCCCTTTTCATAGGCGAGGGCGCCTTCCTGGTCGCGCTGGTTGGGCTCTCCCATGTGGGCCGCTCCACGATATTCCGAATGACGATGCCGCTGGACGACGCCTTCAACATGGAGGTGCTGGAGCCGCGCGAGCGGGCGACGAGCACCGGCATCGAGATCGCGGTAGGAGCCTCAGTTGCAGCCGGCGCCATCTATGTCGGTTCCAGCCTGATGGCCTCGGGCGACTTCATGACGCCGTTCATAATCATGGCCGCGGGCTACCTCGTGTCCACCGCCATATACTGGAAGGTGTTCCGGCCCCTGGAGAGCTCGCTCCGCACGGGCGACAAGTCGGGAATCGAGCCCGTGGCTGAGGTCGTGAACGCCGACTGATGATATGCTTGCCCCT
>JADFKI010000092.1 GCA_022565015.1 Chloroflexota bacterium | reverse complement strand
GCGAGCCGAACCTCGCGGGTGAGGACACTCGTGAAGGCCTTACCGCCGTCATCAGTGTGAAGCTTATGGACCCCCAATTCGAGGGCCAGACCAAGACCCGACTCGGAAATCCCGAGGTGCGGACGCAAGTCGAAGGCGTCGTTGCCGAGGCCCTGCAAATCTATCTCGAAGACCATCCCAATGATGCGAAGCGGATTCTTGATAAGTGCCTGACGTCCCAGAGAGCGCGCGACGCGGCTCGCAAGGCGCGCGACCTCATAATCCGTAAGAACGCCATGGACGGAGGCGGACTGCCCGGGAAGCTGGCGGACTGCTCAGAGAAGAATCCGGAGTTCTGCGAGTTGTACCTCGTTGAAGGCGACTCCGCCGGCGGCACGGCCAAGATGGGGCGCGACAGGCGCACTCAGGCCATCCTCCCGCTCTGGGGCAAGATACTCAACGTGGAAAAGGCTCGCGCAGACAAAATGCTGAACCACGATGCCATCCGCGCCATGATTACGGCGATTGGGGCCGGTCTGGACGAAGAGATGGACCTCACGAAACTACGCTACCACCGGGTAATAATCATGACGGACGCCGACGTCGACGGCTCGCACATTCGTACTCTCATGCTTACCTTCTTCTTCCGGCACATGAGAGACTTGATCGAGCACGGACACCTGTATATTGCCCAGCCGCCGCTATACAGGATTACGGCCGGCAAGCAAGAGTTCTGGGTCTACAGCGAGGGCGAGCGCGAGGGCATCATGACGCAGCTGGAAGGTAAGAGAAACGTAAACCTTCAGCGCTACAAGGGGCTGGGAGAGATGAACGCCAACCAGCTCTGGGAGACGACCATGGACCCTGAAAAGCGCACGCTGCTGCAGGTGTCCGTAGCCGACGCCGTCGGCGCCGACGAGATCTTCTCGGTGCTCATGGGCGACGTAGTCGAGCCTCGTCGAAACTTCATTCAGGCGCACGCACTCGAGGTCAAGAACCTGGACGTGTAAGCTGCGGAAGTGACGCAATACCGGCGGCCGAAACCAGTTAGAAAATAGGGGCGGGATGAAATACTACCCGCCCCTTTTCTTTTTGCTGGAAGCCGGGAGACGCTATCGGTTGGCGGCCAACACCCGTCTCTCGTCCGACACGATGTTGCCGTTCGTAAGCACGATGCCGTCCTCGCAGTGGGCCTCGACGCGACCGCCGTCGAACTGCTCTTCGTATAAGGTCGCGTACATGCCCCCTTTGGAAAGCAGCTCTTCGTGGGTGCCGGACTCTACGATGCGGCCGTGGTCCACGGCAAAGATAACGTCGGCCGACAGTATCGTCGACAGGCGGTGGGCGATTGCGATGGTCGTGCGGCCCTTCATCAGCGGCTCCAGAGCCGTCTGAACGTAGCGCTCGCTAATCGTGTCGAGGGCCGACGTCGCCTCGTCAAGAATCAGAATCTTGGGCTGATGGAGGATGACCCTTGCGATGGAAAGACGCTGACGTTCACCGCCCGACAGTCTGTATCCGCGTTCGCCCACGACGGTGTCATAGCCGTCTGGGAATTCGACGATTCTATCGTGGATGAAGGCAGCCCTGGCCGCCTCCTCCATCTCTTCTTGCGTGGCGTTGGGGTTGCCGTACAGCAGATTGCTGCGCAGGCTGGCATGGAACAGGTAGCTCTCCTGGGTAACGTAGCCGATGATTCCGGCCAATGACGACAGCCGGACTTCGCGAACGTCCGTGTCGTCGATTCTGACCGCTCCTTCGGTCACATCGTACAGGCGCGGAATGAGATAAGAGATCGTCGTCTTTCCCGCTCCGCTTGGACCGACGAAGGCGGCCAGCTGGCCGGGCTGAATCTCGAACGAGATACCGTTCAGGGTCCACGCCGGCGCGGTACCGCCCTCCGCCTCACCCGATGAGCTGCCGTTGCTTACACCACTATACCTGAGCCTAACGTTGTCAAAGGTTACTTTCCCCCTGACGTTCGCAGGCCCAAGCTCCCGGGCATGAGGAGAGTCCACGATCTCCGGAGTGATGTCCAGATATCCAAAGATCCTTTCGAACAGGGCCAGCGAAGATTGAAGCTCCACCGAGACCTGGAGCAGGCTGCCGATGGGGAAGTAGAGTCTCGACTGCAGCGTTGTGAACGCGACTATTACTCCGGCGGTCACCCCCGACGGCCCTCCGCCGGTGAGCAGGTAACCGGCCACCACGAATATCACGACCGGCGACAGCGAGAAGAAGACCTGCATGACTGTGAAGAACGCCTGGCCGGTCATCTGCTGGCGCACGGCCAGGTCCGACAGGTGCTGGTTCTCTCGATGAAAGCGTTCGATCTCCTGGTTTTGCCTGCCGAACAGCTTCGCCAGCATGATTCCGGATATCGACAGGGTCTCCTGGGTTATGGCAGTGACCTCCGCCGCCGACTTTTGGGACTCGGAGGCCACCCTGCGACGACGCTCTCCCACAAACTTCGTCAGCAGGGCGAATATTGGCAGGGTACCCACTGCGATGAGCGTCAATTCCCATGACAGGATGAACATCGCCACCAGTGTGCTGATGAAAATTACGACGTTGGACAGTACGTTCGATACGGTGCTCGTCACGACGTTTTGGACTCCGGCAACGTCGTTGGATACGCGGGACTGTATCTCTCCGGTCCGTGTGCCCGTAAAGAAGTTCAGCGAGAGACTCTGGAGGTGACTGTACAGGCTGTCGCGCAGGTCCCGCATGACGTGCTGCCCGACTTCATTGGTGAGCTTCGTCTGGACGATTCCCAGGCCGCCCGTAACGATGGTCACGGCTGCCATGACGCCGGCGACTATCCAGAGAAGGTCCAGATCGGGACCGCCCTCCGGTGGAAACAGCGCCGAATCGAACACCACTCTGATCAGCAAGGGGTTGACCACGCCAAGCCCGGCCGTCACCAGAATCAGCAGCCCGATAAAAGTCACCGTGCCCTTGTAGGGGCGAAAGGTGCCGGCGATTCTGAGGACCAGTCCACGTTTAGGTCCAATGATCGTATCTTGATTCTCGCTGCTCATCGATGTGCCATTATCATCCCGAAAATCCGATATCCTTGTGAGAGCCGTCGCATAAGGGCTTATTCTTAGAGGCGCCGCAGCGGCACAGCGTCACCCTGTTGCGGGTTTCCAGAATTCTTCCGTCAGACCGCTCGATCGGAATACCTCCGCTTACCCAGAGCGCGCCGTCAGGCGTCAGGGCTATCTCTTTGGGAAGAGATGGCTCGATGTCGGCGTCGTCCTTTTCGACTGAATATGCCAGCGCGCCCGATGGACACCTCTCGATCATTGCCATGATCTGCGCTCGGACCCGTGTATCGTCGGAAGACTGGCTCATCTTCCATACGTTGGTCACCTGGTTGCCGCAGAAACCCGCGTGCATGCACAGGGAACGGTCGTCCTTGATCTGAATTCCAGTGCCCTCATACGTGACCTGACGCTGGGCAAACGTTGCCGCTTCGGGAGCTTCGGCGCCGTCGAATCCTATGGACCTGTGGGTCCCGTCGCAGAAGGGCTTGTTGCCGGACTCACCGCATCGGCATAGCACGTAGTCGTCGCCACAGGGGATAGACTCCCCCCTCTTCCAGGTGAGCGGCTCGCCGTGCTCGGATACGACCTGCTCCTTACGCACCAGCGGAATCCCACCTTCAACCACGTAAGGTCCCTTTGACCTCACCCTTATCTTGTGAGTCTCTCCGGCCATGTCACATCTCCTGATTTTTACGGCCGCTCGCTTTTCGTAGACGGCATGATAATGGTACGCAGTTGAAAACAGAAGTGATCATACATGCCAATTATGCACTATATGGAAAATGGTTTCCAGAATTTTTTAGGAAAACGTTACAAAATGGCAAGCGTATGGAAGCTTGGGCATTGTGAGCAATATCGCACCCGGTGTAATGTTTGCTGTGCTGAACGGGATGACCAGAACGTGCAGGCATCAACGGAACAAGAAATCAGTCCCACATGCCGGTGCTGAAGTACCGCTCGCCGATGTCGTTGAAGATGGTCACGATGGTGCCGCCCCTGGCCTCTTTGGCCACCTGGTACGCGCCCTGCATATACGCGCCCGACGACTGGCCGGCAAACAGGCCCACCGATGCCATCAGGTTAGACATCTCGTAGGCCTCGTCGACGTCGATCTCGATCATCTGGTCCACGACGCTCTCGTCAAAGGTCTCCGGGATAATATGACCCACGCCAAGGGGCTTGAGGCCCTCCACGCCGGGCCATTCCGGAGGGTTGATGCTGATGATCTTGATGTCTGGGTTGTGCTCATTCAACCGTCGGCCCACGCCGGAGATGGTGCCGCCGGTCCCGACGCCGGCCACGAAGTGGGTGATGTCCGGCGCCTGAGCCAGTATCTCCTCGGCCGTGGTGTCGTAGTGCGCCTGGGGATTGTTGGGGTTGGAGTACTGGTCGCAGTAGAAATACTTGTCGGTGTTGGCCTCATAGACGCGCTTGACCTCGTGCAGGCTTTCGTCGTAGCCCAGCATGGGGTCGGTAAAGATGATTTCTGCGCCGTGGGCCAACAGCCGCTTCTTGCGCTCCTCGCTCGCGTTCTCGGGCATCACCAACGTTACCTTGTAGCCCAGCACCGCGCCGACCATGGCATAGGCGATACCCGCGTTGCCCGACGTGGCATCGAGTATGGTCTTGTCCTTGGTCAGCTCACCGGAAAGAATGGCCTCGATCAGCATTCTGAGTACGGGCCGGTCCTTGATGGAGCCTCCCGGATTTAGGTGCTCGTACTTCGCGTAAATGTCCGCGTGGACGTTTTCCAGCGGCAGGTCCAGCTTTACCATGGGCGTGTTGCCTATGGCCAATAGAGGCGGGTACTTCGTCAGAAACTCCAGATATTCCTTTGACTGAGGCAATTTTTCGTCCCTTTGTCGGCATTCAAGGTGATGATTAAAAGTATATCCAGCTTTGATAGGCTCCGTCCAGTCAATTGTTAATATGACGGCGCGATGAGGCATCGGAGCGGGTGTAGCTTGCATCGGATGACGGCGCAATGAGGCATCGGAGCGGGGATACCTTGCAATAGAGCGCCGCGAAACGGTTATGATTTACTTGAAGTCGGCAACCTGTCCCTTTATGATTTCCAAATCCCGTTCCTGACTGGTGAGACCATGGCGACTGAGCAAGCCTCCCGTAGAGCATCTGAGCTTCGTGACGAAATCAACCAGCACAATTACCTGTACCACGTGCTGGACCAGCCCGAAATCAGCGACGCTCGGTACGACACCCTCGTCAAAGAGCTTGTCGAAATTGAAGAGGAGCATCCCGAGCTCATTACTCCGGACTCGCCGACCCAACGCGTTGGTGCGGAACCGGCGGAGGGCTTCGAGGAGGTCCGGCACCCGCGTCCCATGTACAGCCTCGGAAACGCCTTCGATGACGATGAGTTCATGGCATGGTACAGGCGAATCACAGGTGTGCTGGAGCGTGAGGACATCGACTTCGTCTGCGAGCTGAAGTACGACGGACTGGCGGTCGCCCTGAGATATGAAAACGGTGTCTTCGTTGAGGGCTCGACCAGGGGAAACGGAATGGTTGGGGAAAACGTCACCCTCAACCTTCGGACCATCAAGAGCATACCCCTCAGGGTCCGCAACGGCAACGTACCGGCGACGATGGAGGTCCGGGGCGAGGTCTACTTCCCGAAGTCGAAGTTCCAGCTGTTCAACGAGGAGCGCGTGGCGCGTGGCGAAGCCCCTTACGCCAACCCACGAAACACGGCCGCGGGGTCGCTGCGTCAGCTGGACCCCCGCTCCACGGCGGAACGTCCCTTGGACATATTCGTTTATGGCCTGGGCTACGTAGAGGGCGCCGAGTTTCCCGACAACCACTGGGAGACACTGGAGACGCTAAAGGAGCTCGGCTTCAAGGTAAACGTCAACAACAGCCTTCTCCGTTCCCCGCAGGAGGTCCTGGACTTCTGCCGCGTCTGGCTGGAGAAGCACGAAGAGCTGGACTATGCCTGTGACGGAGTCGTCGTAAAGGTCAATAGACTGGACTACCAGGACCATCTTGGCGTCGTTGGGCGAGAGCCGCGATGGGCCATCGCCTACAAGTTCCCGGCCACGCAATCGGTGACCCGGCTCCTGGATATCGAGGTCAACGTAGGCCGGACGGGCAGCATCAACCCCATCGCCATCCTCGAGCCCGTCGTCGTCGGCGGCGCGACCGTACAGCACGCCACGCTGCACAACGAGGACTACATCAAGGCCAAGGACCTTCGCATCGGCGACTGGGTCGTGATCGAACGCGCCGGTGAGGTGATACCGCAGATCGTAAGCGTCATAACATCCCGTCGGACGGGCGACGAGCAGGTCTACGAGATGCCCAAGTCGTGTCCGTCATGCGGTCAGGACGTGGTCAGGTCCGAGGAAGAGGCGGCGATATACTGCGTCAACGCGTCGTGTCCCGCTCAGCTGGTCAGACTGGTGGGGCACTTCGTCAGCAAGGGCGCGATGGATATCGACGGACTTGGCGAGCGGCTTGTCCAGATCTTCATAGAGCACGGCTTCGTGAACGATGTCGCGGACCTGTACACGCTAAAGGAGAGAAAGCAGGAGCTGGTCGAGATGGACCGGATGGGGGAAACGAGCGTCTCCAATCTGCTGGAGGCGATAGACGGCAGCAAGGAGAGGCCCCTGGCGCGCGTGCTGGTCGGCCTCGGCATTCAGCACATAGGGTCCGAGGTCGCGGAGCTTCTGGCCCGGCAGTTCACGACCATCGACAAGCTGACCGGGGCGACCGAAGAAGAGCTGTCCGCGATACCGTCCATCGGGCCGAAGATCGCCCAGAGCGTGGTCGCCTACTTCCGGAACGAGAGCAACCTCAGTGTGATAGAAAAGCTACGTGCCGCCGGAGTCAGGCTCGAGGACGAGGCCAGGGAAGTCCTTGCTGAGCGGCCCCTGGAGGGCAAGCGATTCGTTGTCACCGGGCGAATGGAGAGGTTCAGCCGCTCGCAGATCGAAGGCAGGATAAAGGAGCTGGGCGGAGCGGTGAGCGGAAGCGTCAGCGGCCGCACGGACTACGTCGTCGTCGGGGCTGACGCCGGCTCGAAGCTGGCGGACGCCGAGCGGCTTGAGATCGCCATTCTCAGTGAGGACGAGTTCCTGGAATTGATAGGCGAGGCAGTCTGATTTCATTATGTGCCGCCCCGGTAAAGGCTCAATCCGCCGTCAGCATTTATGCATTCTCGCCGCCGCATGCGCCCAATAACGGAATCACGTTCCCGACTACCTCACGAATACAACCCTGTCCTTGCTGGTGTGATAGGTATACGTAGCTCCGTTAGATTCGAGCACCAGGCGGGACCCCGGCACCAGGGCCTGGGTGTAAAACATGCCTGGTTCAGGATTTCCCAGCGAGGAATCGCTCCACTCGACCTTCTCGATAGCGGAGATCTTGATTGTCAGTGGATTGAAGTCGAACCTTTCCGCCAGGTCCTCTCGGGCAAGGAAATACAGGTCCATGTACTCGTCCAGAGATATTCCCTCGGGTGGCCGACCGTCTGAAAAGCATGCGTTGATGCTGTGAATGAAGTTGCACTCATTCGCGTCGATAGTATCGAGAATGGAGATAGGGGGCTGAGAGATCCCGGCTTGCTCCTGCAGGCTCTCGTCCGGATTCGGCTCGAAGGGCGTTTCGGGACGCGCGCCGCGATTGGAGTCGAGGGGTAAGCCTTGACTCTGCACGGGTTCAATGGGCGCCGGCTGCGAAGAGCACGCCGCCATCAGAACGGTTACTACGAGCAACAGGCCAAGGGTTAACGCCGTCCATTTTCCTGTCAACGAAAGAACTCCTCAAGTGGATTTCGATATTTAGGGCTCACGATCTGTCGATCATAGTTAGTGACGTTCCCGGAGTAGAAATTGTTCCCGCGAACTCATTGCGCCCCATGCTTCATCGTATTGTTTATAAAGACGCGCCAATGGCGCTACCTCTCAACCCGGCTTTGCCGCCGATGATCGGGACTATGATAAAACGGAAAATGGCATCTCTCCAAGATGGAGCGGGTGGCTTTAATATGAATAGGCGGACCTTGCGTGTGCTGGCCGCACTGCTTCTATTGACGGTCGCGGCCACCGCACTGGCCGATATTGGGGCTGCCGGGGCCCAGGAGGCCGCAGGTGGGCAATTCGTTCCGGGCAGGCCAATGGCCACGAACCGCGGCTTCCATGCAGCAACGACCCTGCGAGACGGAAGAATTCTCATAACGGGAGGTGGGGATGGATTTTCCGCTCTCGCAGTCGCCGAGCTTTACGAACCCGACAGGCGCCGATTCATACTTCTGAACGACATGACCGAGGCGAGATTCAATCACCGGTCCACACTCTTGCAAGATGGCCGCGTCCTCATAACCGGGGGTGAGATAGAGGGCAGCGAATTCACATCTTCGGCCGAGATATTTGACCCTGTAAGCGAGGAGTTTTTGCCGACGGGTAGCATGAAATTCGCCCGTTCATCCCATACCGCCTCGCTGCTGATAGACGGTCGCGTGCTGGTCGCCGGAGGCACCGGAGATAGCTACGGCACGCTGAAGACGGCTGAGCTCTACGACCCGAGCACAGGAGAGTTCACGGCGACGTCGGACCTTTCCGTGAGTCGAAGCAACCACGCCGATATAACGCAGGCCAATGGCAACGTACTCATCTTAGGTGGCTTCAATTCCACGGGCGGCGTCTCCGAAGTGGAGGAATATGACCTGCTAAGCGGGGGGTTTCGTCAAGTCGGAGAGCTGGATGTTCCCAGGGGGGATCACACCGCCACTCTATTGCCGAACGGCCATGTCCTCGTTATCGGGGGCGTGGACCGTGAAGTCGAACCGGGTCAGGAGAGCCCTCTGGCGCATGCAGAGATATACGATCCCTCATCCGGCGCCTCGCAGCCTACTCAAAACCGGCCTCTGGCCAGGTCCGACCATACCGCCACGACACTTGAAGACGGCAAGATACTTGTAGTCGGAGGATTCGGCGCGGGAAACTCGGTCCTCGGTCTATCGCAGCTCTATGACGTCGAGTCGAAAAGATTCAGCATGCACGCCTTCATGGTCCAGTCTCGGACCGCTCACACGGCGTCAATCGTGCCCGGTGGCTCGGTGCTTTTCGTTGGCGGCATATCCACGGGCGCGATTTTTCTGGGCCTATCGGAGATCTATGAACGAGGTGCTTTGCCTGAGCCGACGCCAGGGCCTGTTGGCGCCCCGGAATCGGTGTCCGCAGTCGCTGCCACGCCCGTGACCGAAGAAACTTCCGATTCAAATGTTGGAGAGGTCGGAGGATTCTGCTCGGCTGCGGGCTATGGAGTCGGTCGAGTCTACCTGAGCCTTCTCCTGGCCCCGATTGCCCTTGCCGGACTGAAATTCAAGAATCGCAGACCAAAGAAGACAAGAACAATTGCGCCGTGCCTCCTTTTGAATCGTCAAGAAAAAGCCGGCGCTACGTCTCGCAGGAATATCTCCAACTGGCGCTCCTGATTTAGCGACGCGAATCTTACGATAATCGTCTCCGCGCCGTGCTCGGCGTAGCGGCGCATGCGCTCCACGGCCCGCTCCGGATGCCCGTACGGGCCCCAGCGGTCGCCCCAGAAGTTCATGCCGTAATACAGGTGCAGGAACTCATCGGCCTCCCGATTCGCCAGGGCACCGTCGCTCTCCAGATTCACCGTCATGTAGAAGGCCTTCTCCATCGTGGAAAAGTCCCGGCCCTGCTTCTCTGCGTACTCCGCTACTTTAGCAAGGACCATTCCGTACTCTTCGGGATAGTCGGTGATGGAGATTACGCCGTCTCCTATCCTGGCCGCTCGTTGGAACTGGACTTCCCGCCTGGCCTGCCAGTGGCAGGCGATAAGATACGGTATCCCATCGGGCTGGGCCGAGCGCGGCTGTACGCTCACGTCGCTCAAATCGAAATGTTCGCCATGGTGTGAGACGCTCTCGCCCCTGGTTAGCTTCCTGGCAACCTCGATAGTCTCTTCGAACCGGGAGGCGCGCCTCGACGGGTCCACACCCCCGTTGCGCCACTCCTGACGTTGCGCGTCGTTGAACGCTCCCCCAACGCCCGCACCGACCACCAGACGGCCGCCGGATATCAGGTCCAGTGTGCCCAGCGCGTGAGCCAGGCCTACCGGCTGTCGTAGGGCGGCCAGCAGCACGGCGGTGCCGAGCCTGACGCGGTGCGTTCGCAGCGCCACGGCGGACAGCGTCGTCAGTGGTTCGAGCCTGGGTTTGGCGGTGAGGCTGTCGCCCACCCAGACCGAGTCCAGCCCCGCCTGTTCGGCGGTCTCCGCCATGGAGAGGACCGGCTCGATGCTGCTCGGCGCGTCGCCCGTCATCAACAGGTGACGGGTTGGCAACAGGAGCCCTAGCTTCAACCGGCTATTTGAAATACTCAAAGGCTCTGAGACCTCATCTGCTCGTCAGTCTATCGATCAAGTCTGGCTCGATCATCTCGTAGGCGGCCAGGTCCTCCGGCGTATCCAGGTCCAGTCCAATGCCGGTGGAGTCGAAAATCTCCAGCGCAAGGCCCCCTTCCCGCGCCTGCTGCCGGTGCCTGTCGAAGCTGTCGAGTCCCAGCATGGGGCGAAAGGCCGAGTACGCCGGAACGACGATGGCGTTGGTGCCGCCGTCTCGATGAGCGGGCGACAAGGTGACAGTCTCTCCGCCGGAAGACGCCTCTAGGAGATTCGATACGTCCTCACTCGAGACGAAGGGCAGGTCGGCAGGCAGGTATGCTGGAGCAAGGCCCGCGCGGAAGGCCCTCTCGAAAGTCACCATCAGGGAATCGTTCAGGTCCTTGCCGTCGTCCTCCCACCACTGTGCGCCAATCCGGAGGGCCGCCCGTTTGACGGCTTCGTCGCCTCCGACCACCCAGACGGCTGTGGCCGACGAGTCCACCGCAGCCCTGACCACGCGGTCGAACATTCCCAGGCCGACGGCCTCACGCTGATGCGACTCTAGCCTTTCGGCGAGACGAGACTTGACCAGCCTCAGGGGCTTCATGGGCACTATAACCACGACGCCTCTCGAGCTCAACTCTTCAGCTCACATATGAACTTCGCCAGCCTGACCTTGTCCTCCTCGGTGTTCATGATTGTGTCGGTTACCTCGACCCGCATGCCGAGCTTTTCGATTCTCGCCGCAGCCGCGCGGTCCTCTTCGTCGATTATGAATACATCGCAAAGCCCGACGTACCGGCCCGCGACCCCAACGCACGACACGTCGTGGCCCAGCTCTTCGAGCATCTTGGCCGCCGGTCCCCTCAAAGCCCTGCCTCCGACTATCGGGCTCACGGCGACGCGGAGTCCGCCGAATTCCTCGATTCCTTTGCTCACTCCAGGCACCGCGAGAATGGGGGCGACGCTGACGAAGGGGTTGGACGGACAGAATACGACTGTCCCCGATTGCTCTAGGGCCCGGGAAAAGGCGGGGGCAGGGCTCGCCGCCTCTGCGCCCTCGAACCGAAGGGACCTTACAGCTGGCTCGCAGCGAAGCTTCACGAAGTACTCCTGGAACGCCAATTCCCCCAGCTCCGTCGTCACCCTGGTGCGGACCCTGTCGTCGGTCATCGGAACGATGGGATGCCGAATGCCCAGCGCCGCGCTGAGGGAGTGGGTGACCTCGGATAAGGTAAGCCCGGCGCGCAGCATGTCGGTACGGCGAATATGCGTGGCCAGGTCTTTGTCTCCAAGACCGAACCAGGCGTCGGCCCCGTACGTCTTCAGCCGTTCGAGGGCCTGGAACGTCTCGTCAATTATGCCCCAGCCCGTCTCCGGGTTGGACACGCCCGCCAGGGTGTACATGACCGTATCGAGATCGGGTGACACGTGCAGGCCGTAGAACTCCTCGTCGTCGCCCGTGTTAACGACGACGGTAAGCTCGTCGGGCGACAAGACCCTGGATAGCCCCATGGCCAGCTTCGCTCCTCCCACGCCG
>JADFKI010000091.1 GCA_022565015.1 Chloroflexota bacterium | reverse complement strand
CGGTCAGCTCGCCGCCACCCATTCACATAGCTTCGAAAACTGGTACGCCTCCGTGCCCGGCCTGAAGGTTGTCGTGCCCGCCACGCCATACGATGCGCTCGGCCTGTTCCGCACGGCGACAAAGGACGATAACCCGATCATATTCGCCGAGCACTCCCTTCTTTACGGCGTGAAGGGAGAGGTGCCCGACGAGTGGTACGACATTCCCTTTGGAAGGGCCTCCCTCAAGAGGATGGGCGACGACGTTACCATCGTGGCGTATTCCAGAATGACCCACGTGGCCCTGGAGGCGGCCGAGAAGCTTGAGGCGAAGAGCGGAAAGCAGGCCGAAGTCATAGACTTGCGTACGCTTCGGCCACTGGACATGGATTCGATATTGAGGTCGGTGCGAAAGACGAACCGCGTGATCGTCGTCGAAGAGACCTGGAGAACGGGCGGGTTTGCCGCCGAGATCGCCAGCACGGTCCAGGAGGAAGCGTTCGACGACCTCGATGGTCCCGTCGTACGCGTGGGGGGTGTGGACGTGCCCGCCCCTTATGCCAAGAACCTGGAAGACGCGACCATACCCACCGCCGACAAGGTGCTGCGCGCGATCGAAATCGCGTTTGGAATCTGACCGCGCCTTGATGGTCCGAATCCTATTTCGAATGGGGAGCTCCGGCATAATTACTAAAGCTAAGAAGACTTCCATCGACCGTTAAGGGGGTGCGTTCTGGCTATCGAATTGACCATGCCCCAAATGGGGTATGACATGCAGGAAGGCACTGTCGTACGGTGGCTGAAGGCCGAGGGCTCCCAGGTCGAGATGGGCGAGGCCATCGCCGAAATCGAAACGGACAAGGCGGTGGTGGAGTTCGAGTCCTACGCCTCCGGGATACTCCACAAGATACTCGTCTCAGAGGGGACCACCGTACCGGTCGGGCAGATCATAGCCATCGTCGGCGAACCCGGAGAGCAGGTGCCCGACGTTGAAACCGCGACAGCTAAACAGCCTGAGACTAAAATATCAGAGGAGGCCATACCTCCAATGGCAGAACCCGATACTCAAGCAGCGGCGCCGGTCAAAGAGTCCATACCAGCCCCGGTAGCTACCGTGAGGGCGTCGCCGGTAGCCCGAAGGCTTGCCGATGAGAACGGCGTCGACCTGGCCGCGATCACAGGCACCGGACCCGGCGGAAGAATAACCAAAGACGACGTCCTGTCCTACGTCGAGTCCTCTCGGCAGGCCGTTGCAGCGCCTGAGGCCGGTGTTGCCGGGGCGGCGGAGGCTGCACCCGCGACGCCGGCGCCCGTCGCGGAATCCGTATCAGAGGCCCTCGGGTCAATGACAGACGAGGCGCAGCCGGCAGCTGCACCCGCGACGCCGGCGCCCGTCGCGGAATCCGTATCAGAGGCTCTCGGGGCGACGATAGACGAGGCACAGCCGGCAGCTGCGGCCATCGAATTGCCCGCAGCTCAGGCTGCGCCAACACCCCCGCCGCAGGCTGCCACACCACCACCTACGCCTACTACTGTCGAGGCAGTGCCGGCGCCCGAACCGGAGGTCGCCGTGACATCATCGGCGCCAGGGACTGCCGAGCTAAGGCCCGCGACGCAGGGGGAAAAGATACCCCTGTCGCGGATGCGTCAGCAAGTCGCGAGGGTCACGATCAGAAGCAAGCAGGAGAAGCCTCACTTCTATGTTTCCTCGGAGATCGACATGACCGAGGCCATGGCCCTGAGGCGGCAGATTAACGCCGCGATGGAGGCGGAGGACGTACACACGACGGTAAACGACATGATCATCACGGCCTGCGTCCAGACGCTGGGCAAATACCCGACCTTTAACGCCTACTACGTCGACGACGGCGTGCAGATGAACGACGGCATCAACGTCGGCGTGGCAATAGCCGTCGAAGATGGGCTGATCATGCCGGCTATCCTCGATTGCGGCGGCAAGTCTCTAAAACAGATAGCCATCGCCAGCAAGGACCTCGCGGAGCGGGCCCAACGCGGGACGCTGCACCCAGACGAATACACCGGAGGCACCTTCGCCATAAGCAACCTGGGCATGTTCGACGTCACCAGCTTCATCGCCATCATCCAGCCGCCGCAGACCGCCGTGCTGGCCGTGGGCACCGTGTCCAAGAGGCCGGTCGTTCGAGACGACGAGGTCGTCGTTCGCGAGGTCATGAACGCGACGTTATCCGCGGACCACCGCATCGTCGACGGCGCGCAGGGCGCTCAATTCCTGGTAGAGGTCAAGAGGCTTCTGGAGACCCCCATGAACCTGTTGCTATAGGACCTCGTTACACTCATCTATTCGCATAATTGACCGGCGTCGAGCTTTCATCGACGCCGGTTCTTTTTGGGCAAGGACGCGCCCAGCTTCGATTCCGTTCCTGTTATAATTTGCTTCCGGAATGTAGCGCGTTGAGACATTGAAATTGTATTTTCGTCTTGAGGCCGAGCGCTCAGACCAGTGAGGAAGTAAGATGACCAAATTCATCTCAGAACCCAAGGTGTACCTGGTGAGCAGGCCCTCCGTGGACTGGGAGCAGGTAGCGGCGTTTCTAGCCGACGAGGGCGTTCCAGGCATACCGGACAGCATACGGGCGGGCGACGACGAGTCGGCGGCGGTGATCGAGATCTCCGCGCGGCTCTGCTATATGAGCTACGGTCGAGGCCGTCGGGACATCGAAGAGTTCGTCACGAACCTGCTCTCCTCCAAGGACGGCAGCGTGTTCGAGCACGTAAACTACGGCTTTGTCTTCACCGGCGTGTCCCGCAGCCTCACCCACGAGCTCGTCCGGCATAGAGCGGGCTTCGCATACAGCCAACGGTCCCAGCGCTACGTCGACGAGACCGACGCGCCGTTCGTACTCCCCCCCGCGCTGGCGATGATGGACGGCGACGCCGAAGAGGCCGGACTGATCATAAAGGGCGCGCTGGAGGCGGCTTCGGAGAGCTACGACAGGCTGGTCGAGGTCTTGCAGGCGGCTATACCCCGCGACAAGTTCGAGTCGAGGACCGACCACCGGAAGGCCGTCCGCCAGGCGGCCAGGGCCGTGCTGCCCAACGCCACGGAGACGAAGATCTTCGTGACGGGCAACGTGCGGGCGTGGCGGCATTTCATCGAGATGCGCGGGGCCGTGTTTGCCGACGTGGAGATCCGAAACCTGGCGCTGAGAGTGCTGGAGGAGCTTCAGAAGGAGGCGCCGCTCTTGTTCGGCGACTTTACCATCGATGAGCTGCCCGACGGGACGAGGACCGCGACGCCGAAGTATTCCAAGGTCTGATTTTCGTTCTCAACTGCTCTTTATAATCTGCGCTCAAGGCGCTGTTCTTCCCGTCCAATACGAGATCAAGATTATCGTCGGATAGCCTGTTGAAGGAACCGCAAAAGCGCATCGGTCCGTCATCTACGCCCGCCCGCCATTTTGACCGACTCGGGCATGCGTCTCAGCGCGATCATGGCCAACGGCCCCACCAGGGCTCCGGCGCCCAGCACGAAAAATGCCGCCTCCCATCCAAGGCTGTCCACGATAAACCCGAATAGCGCTATTGACACGATCGTGATTCCGAATCCAAGGAGCGATTGGACGCCCAGCGCCGCCCCCTTGTTGTCTTCGGGCGAGAGCTCCGTAATGCCCGCGGAAAACACGGGCGAGTCGCCAACGATCGCGAACCCGTAAACGACGCCTATGACGGCGATCAGGGCCAACGGAGCTGCGACCAAGAATCCAAAGAACAGCGATATTATCGCGCTGACCGCCAGAAAGAGCCCTGCGACCACGGTGCGGCCTATCCTGTCGCTGATTATTCCCGCAAATGCCGATGCGGGAGCTCCCACGGCCACAATCAGAAATGCCAGCAGCCCTCCGAAGGAGATGGCCGACGATTCCGACCGCCCCTGCTGCGTGAGGACGAATACCAGGAAGGGCCCAATCCAGGCCCACATGGCGTAGAGCTCCCACATGTGGGCCGTATAGCCCGCGTTCATGAGGGCCATGGGCTTGTCCTTTAGAATCGCGAAGTTGTATCTCCGACCGGAAGAGATCGGGGCTTCATCCGAGTCCGGCACGACGAAGACCATGATGGCCGCGGCGGCGACGGCTGCGGCCACGGTCACGAAAACGAGCGACTGCCAGCCAAAGGACTGCGCCAGCGGGGCCAGAAGATAGGGCGACGCCGAGCCCGCCACCAGGGCGCCCACGAAGACGCCCACGGCCCGGCCTCGCTGCTCCGGTGGGAACCAGTAGGAGAGAAGCTTGATGCCGGGTGTGTAGACGCCGGCCATCGCGAGACCCACCATGAAGCGGAGGACGAGGGCGGACAGCATGCCCGTCGAGAGCAGGGCAAATGCCAGGTTGAGGGCCGCCGCGGCAAGGGCCGACAGGGCGAAGACCTTGCGCACGTTGTAGACGTCCGCCAGATACCCTAACACCGGCACGGCCAATATGTATCCAGTCTGGAATGCGGCCAGGATGAGTCCGGTGTCGGTGTTTGATATCTCCCACTGCTCCGAGATAAGCGGCTTGATTGCAGAAAAGGAGAACCAGATGGACATCGCCATGAACTCTGCGATGCTCACCAGCGTCAGCACGACGTAGGGCCGCTTGAGCCGGCTGGTACGTCTTGTATAGCCCGACATACTCACCCGCCCAAGATAATCTATTCACATGGGCATGTCCACAAAGAAGGCGGGGGCGGCCCGCAATCAGACCGCCCCCGCATATCATACCTGCAAAGTACCAGCCGCCGCTCCGGCGTACTCCTTGCGACCCTCAGGGACTAGCGCTCTATGGGCGCCCTCACGATGCTGCCCCATTCCGTCCAGGAGCCGTCGTAGTTGCGTACGTTGTCGTAGCCAAGCAGCTCGCTCAGGGCAAACCATGTGTGGGACGACCGCTCACCTATGCGACAGTATGCGATGGTCTCCTTGCTGCCGTCCACTCCCTTGCCGCCGTAAATCTCGGCGAGCTCGTCCGCCGATTTGAACGTTCCGTCATCGTTGACGGCGGTGGCCCAGGGTATGTTTGCCGCTCCAGGGATATGGCCGCCTCTCTGGGCTCCCTCCTGCGGCAATGCCGGCGGGGCCAGCAGCTTTCCCGAGTACTCATCGGGCGAACGCACGTCCACCAGCGCGATGTTTCCGGCGTTTACCGCTTGAAGCACGTAGTCCCGGTACGCCCTGATGTCTTCATTGGGCGAAGAAACGCTGTACGTAGCCGGGGCATGGCTCGCGGCGTCCGAGCTTAACGGCCTGCTCTCCGCGACCCACTTGGCTCTGCCGCCGTTCATCAGCTTAACGTCCCGGTGACCGTAGTATTTCAACTGCCAGAATGCCCATGCCGCGAACCAGTTGTTGTTGTCGCCGTAAAGCACAACCGTGGTGTCGTTGCCTATTCCCGAGCTACCGAGCAGCTGGGCCATCTCGTCTCCGCTAACAATATCTCGCTGTAGGGCCTGTTGAAGCTGGCTCTGCCAGTTCCAGCCCACCGCTCCCGCGATGTGGCCTTCGTCGTACGCAGCGGTGTCCACGTCTACCTCAACGAGGCGGACGTTCGCGTCGCCGCCGTGCTCTGTCACCCATTCCGTGCTTACCAGCGATTCCGGATGTGCGTATTCAGCCATTGGAGATGCCTCCTCTAATAATTTAAATACCACTATAAATCTGGATAGATGCCATTGCAAATAATAATTTTCAGCATAGATCTTATTTCGTGGCCCGAAGGAAGACTGGGGCCTTGAAGGGTCTCACTGAATGGGTTAAAGCCGGGCGCTCGGTTATGAAGCCTCTGCCACCATGGCGCTTACAATCTCATTCATGTCGCGTTCGCTTATGCCGCCGTCCCAGCGTCTGAAGATTTGCCCGTCGGCGCCGAAAAATATCGTCGTCGGCATGCTTCGCACCGAATAGTTCACCATCGGCGTCCTGTTTGGCGGAGCGCCCGCGGGATAGGTGATGTTGAGCTCCTCGAGCAATCGAAGGCCGCTCTCGCGAGTCCCCAGTCCCGTAAAGACGCCAACATCAAGGCCGACGAATATGATGTCATCCTCATGCTGTTCGTAGACCCTCTGAAGCGCGGGCATCTCCGCGCGGCAAGGAGGACAATCGCCCGCCCAGAAGTTTAGGACGATCGGCTTTCCTTCGTCCAGCAGGTCCGCGAATTTCACTTCGCTGCCGCCGAGAATCTCCTCACCCTGGTACACGCTGAAGCTAAATGCGGAGGCGGCCCCGGCGCCGTTGATTACCTGAAAAACGACGGCGCCGACCAGCAATACCACCACGGCGGCCGCGCCGAATATGAACAGCTTCGCCTGGCTCCCACCCTGGCGACGCGCCTTTTTTCTTGCAGGTTTTCGCTTTCTATTTGAAGTGGCGGCTGCCGCCGGGGCGTCCGTAGGCTCGGACGCATCACCCTGGTTTCGCCTATGCCGTCGATTATGTCTGTTCCTGGGGGCCATCTATTTCCCTCTCAGAAGAAATTGCTGCTTCATCCGAGCAGTTTTTCCATGGACCGCAGATGTACCGCTGCCCAGTGCTCTGATTAAAAGGTCCGAAACAATGAAGCGGTTCGCCACTTTAGATGAATCTTGGACTAGAGGGATTCTCTTTAAAATCAGATCGCGTTCCTCTTACTATTCCAAGCCATGAAGGCGGTGACACCAATCGCGATGAGGCTCAGCGCCATGGCGACGAGGAAGAAATCGTTGAATACGGTCAGACCGGCGTTCACCAGCCTGTCGTTAAACTCCTGCATTCGTTGAGCAACCTGCTCCGGTGTCTCGCCGGGCAACCCGAAGGGCAGAGAAATTCCGGCGACCAGCGTATCAAATCTTCCCGTGCCCCAGGCCGTAAGGGCAGCCAGGCCAACCGTCATGCCTACGATCCTCGTGGCCGTTATCATGGCGGCGGCGGACCCTCTGTCGCTCGTACGTACCGAGTTCGTTGCGGCGAGAGCCAGGGGCGCTATGACGAGTCCAAAGCCCAGACCCGCCGTCACCAGATGGGCGGACATCGCGGGGTCTGCAATCGACGCGTCCCATCCGCTCATGAACCAGAATCCCAACGCCATGAGGACAAGGCCCGCAATCGTGGGTACCCGGTAGTCGAGACGACTGCAAGCCACTCCCCCCAACACGGCCCCTACGGGAATCGCCGCAGTCAGCCGAACCAGCATCAGTCCGCCGTCGATGGGAGCGAGACCCAATACCGTGTTTGCCATCAGAGGTATCGTCACCATTCCGATGATCAATGCGCCGCCAACCAGAAAATGCGTGAGATTCGCAGCCCGAAACGCCCAGGTCCTGAACATCGCCCTGGGAAGCAAGGGTTCCCGTGCGGCTTTCTGCCTTACCAGGAACAGAACGAAGGCGGCTGCCGTCGCGGCCAGGTAAATCGCCATGAGAACGTCAGGCGAGTCCACGCGGGCGAGTCCCAGGGTTAGCGTCGCCAGGCTTACGGTCAACATTGCCCCACCGATGAAGTCAACCCTGGCGCTAACCCTGGGGCTGGGCTTCAACAATAGAAACGTGAGGGCTATGATCGCCGCGCCCAGGGGAATGTTAATCCAGAAGATCCATTGCCAGCTAAGAAACTTGACGAACAGTCCGCCCCAGAGCGGACCAACTACTCCACCTGCCTCGGCGGACGCTCCCAGCAGGCCAAGGGGAAGTCCTCTGTTTTCGGAGGAAAACAGGTCGCCGACTATGGCGATGGAGACCGGCACCAACGCCCCGGCGCCTACGGCCTGAAACACCCTGGAGGCTATCAGGACCGACAGATCGTCGGACAACGCCACGAATATTGAGCCAAGCATGAAGAGAAGCATGGACAGAATGTAGACCAGCCGGTGGCCCCATATGTCCGACAGCCTGCCGACCAGGGGCATGGCGGCAACATAGCCGAGAAGATAGCCGGTAATCGTCCACGAGGCTCGGTCCAGCTCATTGACCTGCACCTGCATGTCTCGCATGATTTGCGGCAAGATCGTCACCACCACGGTCTGGTCGCCTGCGGCAATGAAAACGCCTGCGAAGACCGCGGTCAACGCCGCATATGGTGCGACTCTGGACGCATCTGTCGGCATCGCTTGCTACTCGGGTCGAGGACGGACCAGATCGGCCTCTCGCCTCAACTGCGTTGATTGTTCGAGCTATCTTACCGGCAACTCGATTTCCACGGGCTCATTGAAATGCGAAAGCGTAATGATTCTGATCACGCCGTCCTGTTCCGATGCAGTAATACGGCCCTCAAGCCTCGCTTCGAGCAGAAAAAGGCTGGTGGCATCGATCACAACGTTGATATCGATGGAATTGCCTTCTTCGACTGCTCCAAACAGAGAAGCAAGGCTCTCCGATGGTATTGTCCCGCTGATGGTATAGCCGTCATCATCGGTCGAAATCAATCGAGGGCTCTCTATCCGTTTCATTATTTCCGATACTCCCTTTGTGGGCTCGAAAAATCCAAGAGGGCTGACCTCGGGAGGAACAGCTTCCCACTCCCCCGTGATCGGGTTCGAAATGAAGCTGTCTTCGCCAATCGCGATCAGGCTCAACCTCATGGCGAGGTTCCCCGCAAGGCCACTTAGTTCAAGAGAGATCTTGTCTGGTCGCGCCACATCCCCCTGGACTTCCCTTATGACGAGGCCCTGTCCGAGGGGAGTCCCTCCGTTTTCGTGAGTGAGGCGAAAGTGGAAGGATTCCAGGGCCTCCATGACTTCTCCCGAGCGCTCCAGAACGGCCTGGGGATTAACGGGAGTCGGGGAGGCGGCCGGAATGCCCAACGACCCTTCGTCTGAATCTCGGCCGCATGCCACGGCCAGAGCCATCGTTACCACGATCAGAGAGCATAACATTCGTGGAACGTAACGCACGTGGTCGGTCCTCCGAGCCGTCTCCTTCAGAGAGTCTTTGTTCGTGCCGGGCCAGCAGGCCTAAACAGATCTATAAAAGGGCTGTCTCGTCGCAGTGAAGCGATCGTACTAAGGGCCCGTCCCGCTTCGTGGCGCATCGAAGAAGGAACAGGGCCAACACCAGTCGACATTTCAGAAAGGGAAGCCCAGGCACTAGAAGAGGCCCGCCCCATATCATGAGACGAGCCTCTTTTAGATCTTACCCGCTTTTGCGGTTAGGCCTTGATTTCCCGAGTCCGGCGCCCTCTGTAGTAGAGCACTCCGCCGGTGCTGAGAAGTAATAGCGAGCCAAGCAATGCGATCCCGGCAAAAGTCGGTATGCTGGTGTCTCCTACGCTGGGAGTCACCGTAACCGCCACATCGCCGCCAAGTTTATATCCGGCCATCATCTGGGCCTGTATGTAGGCCTGCTCGGCTCCGCCGTCGCCCGTGGCGGTAATGCCGTTCCTGGCGGCATCCAGCCTTCCGGAAACCGTATTGACCAGAGTCTTGGCTATGGTCAGGCTGCTCTGACTCAGTACATCGGCCGCGCTCGCCTTGGCCTCGTTTGCCCAGGCCTCCGCGTTAGCTCCGAACTCATCGACCAGGGCCGCCCTATTTACGACAGTCGCATCGCCTCCGGAGGCGTCGGCCGCGAAGGGCCCATGCTTCCTATCGGCTGCGTGAACGAGCACTCCGTCGTCCGCGTCGATCGTATCGACCACACTCTCGATCGCTGACCGCAATCCGGACATGGAGGTCGCACTGCGGGCGTCTCCGACCGAATCGAGTGCGCTATCCAACTGCAATCTCAGGTTCTGCAAAATGCCGTTCGGTTCCCCGCCGGGCCAACTGACCAGCAGGTGCCTGATATGCACCATGGCGCCGCTAGGAATAGTGTGGGAAAACGGCTTATGGTCGGTAGGACTGCCCGGGTCTGGGTCCGGTACGGGCTCAATGCTTATCACTACGGTATCGTACTCAGCGATAAGGTTTGTTCCGTCAGGGGAGTCCCAGACGTGGTTTATGGTGCCGACGGGGGCATTCATCACTCCAGTGCTGACCAGGTCGCCGGTGGAGCTGTTAACCAGCCAACCTTCATAGGCCTGGTCCGGGCCCAGGGCGGACATTCCGGTCATCGTGTAAGTGATCCTGTCACTGAGGCCCTGACCGTCTGAAATCACGGCAGAACCCTCGCCATCATCCAAGTCCGCTGATACTGGTACCTGTGTCTGAGCCACCACTACGGAGGCTATCATGAGGAGAAGAAATCCCAAAAGAAAAACTATTTTAGTCCTAGACATGCTACGTGTCTTTCCTCCTTGGCGAAAAAAAAGATGCAAGACCGCGTGCCCTCACTACCCTACCACAAGAGTAAACCTCAGGATAGACCTTAAAAACCACAATTTATATGAATATTTTAGAGATCGCCTTTGAGCACGCTGATGCCCGTGGGCCCACTACTGCCGCCGATGGGCTCGATAGTGATCCCGATGCCTTCGAATTCAGCAATTGACGCGTATGGAAATATCAGTGTCTGGCCGTAGCCAGAGGAATCTACCGTGAAGTATCCTCCGTTGTACCTACGGCCGTCTTTTACCAGCCACACCTGGTAGACCATGTCGGGCGGCAGGGGGCGCAGGTCGAGAGCCAGGAGAAGGGCATGTTTCCCGGACCGAGATACCATGAGCATGCCCCGTGCGTTCGCTTCCCAGCCTGTGCCCCAGAGCATGTTCACGGAGGTGCCGGCGGGAGAGGACGTAGTCGGGGCAACGTATGAACGGCGCTGCTGCTCGCCTAACACGTCGATGACTCCGGACTCGATATCAACCAACTTCGGAATCTTATCGTTCAGGTCTTCGTTGCTCTTCGCGACCTGCGCGAGCTGTCCGGCGTTTTCGCGATTTCCGTCTGAAACTTCGTTCAATCTACCGTTGAGCCAGACCCCACCAAAGATTACGCCAATCAGGAGCAGAGACGCTACCGCACCTGCCGTCGGCAACGAGAACAGGTTCTTATCGAAAAAGGCCCGCCTCGAGGGTCTGTTCCTTTGGGTTGCAGGCCCATCAACCAGCTCGATCCTCGCGAGCAGACGGTCTTTCAGATGAGCGGGAGCCTCCAGCCGCGGTACGGCGAAGGCGAGTCTGGATAATGTCTCGCCCTCATCTTGCATCTGCCGACGACAAGCGCCACACGACTCCACGTGGGCTTGCAGCGTCTCCATTTCAGCAGACTCTAGGGAGCCGAGGATATACGGAAGGAATTGCTCTTCTGCCTTGTTACAGTCCATATTCGGCCCGCTCTTTGTACTGAGGTCCCAAGACTTCGCGCAGCTTCTTTAATGCTAAACGCATCCTCGTCTTTACAGTCCCCAATGGTTGGCCCAGCTGATTCGCAATCTCGGAATGGGTCAGCCCTCCGAAATAGGCGAGCACCACGATCTCGCGTTGCTCCGGCCTCAGGGTAACCAGTGCTTCCTCTAGCTGGCCTCGGATGAACTGTCCCGTAGTGTATTTCAGTGGATCGCCGTAGCTCCCGTTTTCCGAAGGTCTGTTGCTAAGGTCCACTCCCGGCTGTACGTGCGTCTGGTCTCGGCGTCTGCGCCTTAGCTCGTCGATCGTCCTGTGATGAGCAATGCTGAATAGCCACGCCGTAACGCTGCCTCGCTGGGAATCATAGCTGGCCGCCCTTCTCCAGACGTTGAAGAAGACGTCTTGAGTCACCTCTTCCGCGGCGCCCGAATCTCTTAGCATGTGCATGGCAAGCGAGTAGACGGTATTCGAGTAGCGGTCGTAGAGGCACTCCAGTGCCCCCCGGTCTTTGTCGGCGATCAGACCCAGGACCTGCCCATCGTTTCGCTCCGAGTAGGTCATCTCAGGCACCGGACGTCATGAGCCCAACTCACGACCGCCCAACCTGATATACGCAGGCGGGGTAAAGCCCAGATTTCCGTCTGGCCAACGAGCGTTGCGCCGCATTGGAATAGGCTGCTGGTTGGAGCTCTGTTTCGCCCGATCGAGCCGGGCGTTTCGAGACGCATAATCAGACCACGTCGCTAAACACATGTCGCCGGTGTCAAGAGCAGAAAGCAGTGGGCGCAG
>JADFKI010000090.1 GCA_022565015.1 Chloroflexota bacterium | reverse complement strand
AGTAAGTGAATAACACTGCCCTTGGTAAGAGACCGGCAAAGGGTCGACGTCAAAATCCATGCCATATTCGGTAGTTTCACCAAGTTTGATAAGCCCAGATGATTCTAGATCCAGAAAATCGTCGAATTTCAACTCTTGTCTTGTTTGCTGCTCCTTCGTAGTGGGATATGGATAAATCGGAGTCGGTGTTTCCTCGATTATCCACACGAGTTCGCAGAAGGTTGTGAACCTTTCGGCATCATGGGGCGCAAGAGTCTTGACCAGACTTAGGGTGCGGAGGGAAAACGAGCCGGGTTGAGCGACCTCCCCCGCTAAGATTCGTGACCATAGCATTTGCATCTGCTCGTTGCTTACGTCATGACATTGCTCGAAGAAGTCATACACCCAGTCTTCTGCGACAGGATTCTCACTCACTGATTCCGGTAATTCTTGGAAGGCCATTTCGATAATTGACTCGATGTTATTTTGTCGCCGAATCACCAGTTTGCGTAGCCGCTCGACTGCACGGAATTGAATCTCATCCACTTCCGCCTGACCCCTCGCCAGTATTATTGCGGCATCGGAATCTGCTGCAGCCTTTCTTCGAATGCGCTTGGGCTCATACACGACGCCAACCGCTCCACTGATAGAATCGATCAGCTTTACAAAGGGCTCTGATAACGGCTTGAGAAAATCGCCTACCATTGACACCCTTCCCATTCAAGTACGAATAAGCCGACTACCTCGGGTCGTCCGCGATCATCGCGCGGCCCTTGGACTCTACCTCAACTAGTCTCTCTGCCAGGAGATCTTCGTCCATGGCGGCCACGACCGTCGGGTAGCCCGCGTATTCGAGCATGTCCGGCGGCTGACCGCCCTTGAACTGGTCCAAGAGCGGTCAGCCTATCCCGGACGAAGGACCGCTACTGTCCCCGTGGGCGAAGGCGTAGACTGGGAGGAGGTGGAGGAGCCCAGGCGCCGGTCATGTAGTCATACAGGTTCGCCACGTTCATGCGCATTACCATCGGCGCCATCCCATCCTGGCCTACGTCCATCGGATACCTGTCCGTAAATTTAGTCAGGTTGGCGACGGACTCGTCCTTGGTCATGCCGCTGTCGATGCCGCTCTTGATGTAGTCCTTCCACTCCACGATCAAAGAACCCTGCTCGTCCAGATACCCCTTGTCGCACATGGGGCCGTGTCCGGGCACGAAGATGTCTTCGTCCAGATGGCGCAGCGACTCCAGCGCAACGAGCCAGAGGTCCGGGTTCGCCTCGTGAAGCCAGGTCTGCACCTTGTGAAAGATGTTGTCGCTGGTGAAAACGACACCCTCCTCCTTAATCACTATCGCCGCCTGGTATAGCGTGTGGCCCGGCATGTGGATCATCTGAAAGGTGTGTTCGCCGACGTGCATCGTCATCCCGTTCTTGAACGTGATTATGGGGACGTTCGGCCTGTAGCCTTTTAACAGCGCGGCCTCGTCCGGACCCATGTTCGATACCCTTGCGATATGCTCGTCCATATCGGTGTTGAGGATGCGGGTCCTGACGCCCTCGTGAGCGATTACCGGCGCATCGAAAAAGGCGTTGCCCGTCCAGTGGTCGCCGTGGGGCTCCGTGTTTATGATGTACCGCAGCTCCCCGTGCTTGGCGATCTCCGCCTTCAGCTTGAGGGCGTCGGACGGCTTTTGAGGGCTGTCGATCATGACGACCCCTTCCGACGTTGTTACGAAGCCATGGTTGCAGCCCCTAATCTGGGTTTCTACGAATACGTTGCTCGTGAGCTGTAGCACTTGGCTCACCTCCATATATTGACGTTAGGTGGCAGTTTACGCACCAAATGCGATTCGGTCAAATGGGCCTTTGGACGAGGCGCACCTCACGAGACATGCGACACGCGTCGGCAGCGATGTTGAAGGCATGGATAATCTCGATCGGAGGGTCGGCACGGTCGCCCGCACGCCGTCAATGAGCTCTAGTACGGCAATACGTAGACGGCGACGACGTAGTAAAAGATGCCGCAGGCGAGAACCACCATGGAGTGGAACATCTCGTGGTAGCCAAATACTCGCGGGATGGGGTCTGGCCGACGAAACAGGTACACGAGACCGCCCAAAGAATACATCAGGCCTCCGGCAATCAGCAGTAGAAGGGCCTCCATAGGCAAGGCGGCCGCGACCTGCACAATCGGTATGAGCCCGACCCACCCGATCGCCAGATACGTGCTCACGCCCAGCCAGCGAGGCGCGCGCGGCACGATGACCTTCATGATTATGCCGACGCCCGCCAGTCCCCACACGACGGAAAGGACCGATATGCCCCACGCGTTGCCCAGGAGCTTCAGTGTAAACGGAGTGTATGTGCCGCCTATGAGGATGTATATCATGGCGTGGTCCATTCTGCGCACCACGCCGCGATGAGAGGCGCTCCAGCTCACCACGTGATATATCGCGCTGGTGGTGAAGACCAGGATCAGGCTCGCGCCGAAGATGGCTGCGCCTACGTAATCCCGAGGCGAGTCCGACACAAGGAGGAGCATTACAAGCGCAAGCGGGGTCGTTACCGCGGCCACGAGATGGATGTAGCCGCGCAGGAGCGGCCGAGCGTCCGGGATTATATTTGAGGCCATCCTTATAGTCTACCAGCGTCGCGCAATTTCTAATATCATCGCTGTCATGAGCATGGGAGCCACGGCCCATGACCCGTCGTCGCTAGAACGGTTGCAGCTACACATGATTCATATGTAGACCGCTATCTCGCCGAATATCTCTCGTATCCTACGCTTGTCGGCTTCGGGCAATGTCGGCTTTTCGAGAGCTTTGACGTTGTCCTCCAGGTGGCGGACCGATGATGTGCCCGTCAGCACCGTGGAAATCGCGGGGTGGTCCGCGGCGAACTTGTATGCGGCATCTATCACGGAATCCACGTCATCGTGAACGAGCCAGCCCAACGGGTCTTCGTCGGGAAGGCTGTCCTGAGCGACAATCCCCTCCTGTTTCCATCGGGATATCTGCTCTCGCAGCAGGTCCGGTTGGGGAAGCTTCACTCTAACCGCCGCCATATTGATGATTCCAACGTTGTGTTCGAGGGCCAGCGGAAGCGCCTCCTTGGCTGCATAGAGGTTGAGGATGCCGTACTTCAGCATTATGGTGTCCCAAAGCTCCGGGTGCGTTTTCAATGCAAGGACCGCGCTTTTGTGGTCGCCTTCGCCCATGAAGTGCTCGCTGAAGCCGATGAAACGAATCTTGCCCTGCTCTTGAAGCCGCTTCAACACGGGATAATGCTGGTCCACGACATCGAAGTAATCGTTGGAGTTGAGCACGTGGATCTGCATGATGTCCACGCAATCCGTATTCAGACGACGTAGGCTGGCCTCGACCGAACGCTCGACGTCGCCTGGCGAGCGCAGGCTCCCATCCCCGTTCTTGTACCTGCACTTTGTGGCCAGAACGTAAGAATCTTCAGTAACTCTGCTCAGCGTCCGTCCCAGGATCACCTCGCTGTCCCCGTACGCCTCGGACGTATCGAAAAAGTTGATGCCCAGGTCGAGGCACCTCTGAATAAGCCGGTCTTGCTCCGTTGGCGATAACCCGGTGTTCTGGCCGAGCTTGCTTGGGCCTCCCGAACCATAGCTGACGAGCGAGACGTTTAGCCCGGTCCTCCCCAGTGTACGATACTGCATCTATACTCCATACCTTCGGCGACGAGGCGCTCGTGACTCAAATCGCCTCGCCAACCGCTAAATTGGCTAGTATCTTACCGCAAACTTCGTAGATGCAGTCCAGGGGCGGCGCATTTCAAAAGTGGCTGATTGGCTCCGGGAGCTGTTGCCTGAATGCTTGAAGGAGACCCCTGCTGGAATAAACAAGGGAGCTCCTTCGCAGCACGATGAGTGGGGATTGTACTGGCCGTCGCGCTCAATGGATATCGTTGGACGGGCCGATACAGGAAGGCAGCAATTGCACTAACCAGTCTTGGAAAGACGTCTCAGGCAGTCCAACCCAGCGCGTCCTCACTACGAACACGTCGACAACCCAAAGCGGAGAGCGCCCCGGACAGACCGACGAGAGGCGGGAGTAGAACGGACTTCACAAAGCATCCGGTACGTTTCTTTGAGATCATCTCAGGTGATGTCGGAAGGACGGAGTTCCCTCAATCGGCTTTCCTGTCTTCGTAACAATCTCAGAAAGCCCCAATACATGGACGACGAGGACCCGGCGACAGTGCTGGAAATCAATGCAACAGAGAATTCAGATCAGAATGCTCCGTCCCTAGCTCTCCCGGTGCCGCAGCGCCCGATAGATGTAGAAAGCCGCGGCTACGGCATTTCCGCCGAACGCCGCCCCGAACATCATGCTGACGAACATGTAGTTGCGGGAAAAGACCGGCACCCTCAGGGCCCCTCTGAACAACGCGTATTCTGTTTCGACTCCCCGTATCTCGTTGACCAGCCAGGCGCTGACCACGGCTGTACCGAGAATAAGGACAACAGACACAAGCTGAATCCTGCGCGCGCTCTGTGTGTTCCACCATGCGAAGGCCGTTGGTACGGCCGCTGCTCCCCCTACTATCGACGCCTGCATCAGGAAGAACCAGCCCAGGCCTAATTCTGGCCTGTCAAACGATACCCCGGTCAGCCGCCAGATAAAGAAACTAAGTACGATAGCTGACAATAACCCGATAGCCCCGCGGGCCAGGACGTTGACCAGCAGTTCAGTTGTCATGGGTCTTTAATGTCTTCAGATGCACTGCCACCACAGTATCGCAGATTTATTTGCCGAATGAAGCAAAACGCCAGAGGGCCTCGACGTTTCTCAAGGCCCTCTGGCGTACGACCGTGTTCGAACCTAATTGAATTGACGCAGCATTAGTGCTTTGGCAATTAAGTCCCGACATATCGTCATTTTGGGTAAAACGAAGTATCCAGGTATCGCGCCCAAGTTCTTCGTCGTGCCTCCCCGGCATGACATCGCTCGAAACGAAGCTGTCACGGCACTAGTCCAGCAGCTGCCTTAGACGCGGGTCCAGGCGGTCCCGAAGCCAGTCGCCCGTGAAGTTCAGCGACATCACGACCAGAAATATGGCCACGCCCGGGAGCACCGTCGGCCACCAGGCAGAGCTGAGGTAGTTTCTACCCTCGTTGACCATGGCCCCCCACGTGGGCGTCGGTGACGGGACTCCCGCTCCAAGGAAGCTCAGTGCTGCTTCCGCCAGGATCAGGTTGCCGACGGCCAATGTCGCTATCACGACCGCGGTGTTTATCACTCCGGGCAGGATGTGCCGGATGAGAATTCTAGGGGTAGAGCACCCCGCGACGCGGGCCAGGTCCACGTAGGGCTCGTTCTTTATGACCAGCGTCTGGCTTCGCACCACCCTCACGAACGGGTTCCATGCGAGCATGGCCATCAACACCAAAAGCAATTCTAGGCTCTGGCCGAACAGCAGCACACACACGAGCGCCACCATCAGAAATGGTAGCGCTTGCCATATATCGACAATCCTGGTGATGACTTCGTCCACCCATCCTCCGGCGTAGCCGCTGACGATGCCCATTGTGGTGCCCACCAGGAAGCCGCTGGTCAGCGCAATGCCGGCGACCACCAGTGATATACGCGCGCCGTGGAGCAAACGAGAAAAGACGTCGCGCCCGGCATGGTCCGTGCCAAGAAGGTGCTCGGAACTTCCTTCCTCGAAGAAGGCTGGAGGGACATGCCGGTTACGGATGCCGCCGGCATAGGGGCCATGTTGGGAGAGTGCGGGCGCGAATACACCCGCGACTATGAGGGTGACCAGTATCAACATGGGTATCGTGGGCCAGCGCCTCGTGTACATCCATGCGGCCCTTAGCTGCCGGATTACGGGAGGATGATCCCGGATTCCCAGCAAGGCCCTATCGGTCGGTGTCATCTGCATATTGAGGTTACCTCAACCGTATCGGATTCGGGGGTCTATAAAGGCATAAAGAATATCTGCCACAAACGCGAATGCGACGTATATACCAATAAAAACGAATACGGTGCCTGCCAGGAGCGGCCAGTCATTGTCATAGACTGCCTGTTGGAGCGCGACCTGTCCTATTCCCGGGAGTGAGAAGATTACCTCCACAACCAACGCGCCATTCAAATAATCGGCCATCAGTATCAAAGCCGACGTCAACGGTGGGATAACGGCGTTGCGCAGGGCATGCTGCCAGATGACCGACATATTGCCCACACCCTTGGCTCGGGCAAGTTTTATGTATTCCGAGTCGAGTATTTCGAGCATAGCCGAGCGGGTGAGCCGCATGATGCCCGCCGATGCCGGCCACCCGAGAACTATGCATGGCAGTATCCAGAACCTCAGGTTCTCCCATGCCAGCGGAAATCCATCTTGCCTCCCGAGCGTGCCGGCAGGGAACCAGCCGAGAATAACGGCGAACAGCAGTATCGCCATGACGCCCGTCCAGAACTGGGGCAGGGCCTGTCCGAACAGCGCGAGTGCGCGTCCGGTATAGTCCCAGAAGGTCGCACGTTTGACCGCCGACAACACCCCCATGGTGAGGCCTACTGTGATGGCAAATATCCACGCGCCCATCGCCAGTCGTAGAGTTATCGTGATGTGGTCGCGGATTATATCTTTCACCGGCCTCGCGGTGCCTATGGACTGGCCCATGTCGAAATGCAGAAGGCTCCAGACCCATATTCCATACTGCTCCGGCAGAGATTTGTCCAGCCCCAATTCGGCCCGGACCATGTTGAGGAACTCCTCCGTAACCTCGACCTGCGTATCTCCAAGGTACAGGTCTATCGGATCCGGGCCGAGCCTGCTCAGGGTGAATATGACTATGGTAGCCCCAATAATGGAGATTATGACCGACCAAAATCTTCTAACTAAGAATCGTGCCATAGCGTAAACAGTAACCTCGTTATCGCCCTTGGACTTACCCTCACGGCCTCAACTCGGAGGCATCCTCATCCACACGGAAGCTTGACCAACGCACCGCGTTACAATGCGCAGCAGAGGAGAGGGGTTTCACCCCCTCTCCTCTGCCTCCTCTGCTGACTACTTCCTGCTAATTCACCGGAATGATGTGTTGCGGCCTACCCCAGAAGCCGCCAGCCGTGGAACGCGAGGCCCAGGACACGACGGTGTCAGGGTTGCCGGCAACCCCGCGAGGCGGCTGTGAAATGCCGCTGTAGAGCTGCCAGTAGTAGTAGTAATCTACCATGTCCAGGTGCAGCGCTTCGCGGTCCGCCTTCTGCCGTGCGCCGTTGATGTTGATGAACATGTAGTCTAGGAACTTACTCTCGAAGGAGCAGCCCCAGGCCGGACGGCTGAAGGTACTGTCCGAAGGCGGTGGAGGCCAGTCGAATGGATAGTTGGCCGTCTCGACGCTGCAGTTCTTGACCACGGGCCAAGGCTGCGTGCGGTCCCTCATTCGTGGGACGACCACCGAGCCGTACTCCTCGGTTAGAAGCGTGACCCTGACGCCAAGCTCCTCCCAACCCGCCGCTACAGCGTCGGCCTGCTCCAGGCAGACGGGACCCGTTTCGCATCTGTACTTGTTCATGCTGATCTTAAACCTGATGCCGTCCGATCCTCTCGGGAAGCCGGCCAGGTCCAGCAGACGGTTGGCCTCCGCGAGATCGGTCGGGATCTTCCACGGCCACTCATAGTCCGGCTCAGCGGCCTTGATGTTGTACTCCACCCAGGAGGTGCCTGCGCCCAATACATCGCTGTCGCTGTATTTCTCGTGGGCGGTGTTTATCATGGCTTGGGTGACGGTACGTTCAGGCCGCCAGCCCGGGAACTTGGGACCCATCAGCTCCAGGTATATAGGGGTCCCCAGACCCGCCTGAAGCTCGTCCACGATACCCTCGCGGTCGATGGCCATCCCGAGCGCCCAGCGCACCAGGCGGGCCTGTTCCATGTCGGACATTCCCGGCGGGTTGTTCGTGTCCTCGTAGCGGCACGGCTTACCCAGGTCACACCAGGGATTGCCGAGGTGCGGAAGGTCCTCATCGTAGACAGAGGATAGCCAGGGCTCAATTCCTTCCTCGGTCTTCGCGTTTGTGTCTGTCCACAGGTTGCCTGGCCAGATAACGCTCAGCGTCATCGTGTCGGCATCGGACATAGTCGGGAAGAACTTCAGCCCAACGCCCGCCAGCTCCGTGAGCCTGCCAAAGTCGACCTCTCCGAGATCGGCCGCGCCGGTCTGCATCATCGCCATGCGGCTCTGAGTATCGGGCACCTGAATTACGATGAACTTGCCGATTTTTGGCGTCTCATCCCAGACACCTGCCGTAGTGGCCCAGTGCTCTCCGGCCATGGCGACGACCTCCAACCGGTCGTTCTCCCTTACCAAGCTGAAGACCATCGGGCCGGAGCCCACGGGCACGAACTTGATTGCGTCGGCGCCCATTACGTCGAAGGCCGTCTTGCTGTCGTTCCTAACGGTCGTGTCGTTGATGTCGAACTCGGTTATCGGGATGCCCCAGAATGCCTCCGTTACCATAGGACACTTCACGGTGGTAGTATCCACGGCTCTGCACTCTGCGAACGTAGCTCCAAGCTGCGCGCCGATGGCGGCCCCGAGGCTCGGGTTGACAACGGCGTTCTGCCTGTTCATGTTCCAGGCGACGTCTTCCGCGGTTATAAAGCCGAAGTCCTGGCCCGCGAAGACCTCAGGGGTGTTGACTTTAAGGCCTGAGCGAATAGTCAGGGTAAGCTCGTTACCAGCCGGGTTGACGCTCCAAGCCTCGGCGGCGAAAGGCGACATCGGGTTGGTGCCGTCGTGGACCAGAGGCGGGTCGAAAAAGCCCATATTGCTTTCGCCCGGCGCCGCTCCGTAAGTCTGCACCTCGAAGTTGCCAAAGGGTGCCGTGACCTCGGGAATGGCCATTGTTATGGTTACGTCACTGCGCGCTGCGGGCGCCGGTGCAGGCGCTGCAGGAGCGGGCGCAGGTGCCGCGGGCGCCGGAGCGGGTGCTACAGGTGCGGGCGCTGCAGGTGCTTCTGCGCTGCCGCACGCGAACGCGAATAGCGCTATTGCCGCAATGGCAATTACATGCCACTTTCTAAATCCGCTTTTGCGTTTCATGAGACTTCCTTTCGAATTCTTGCTTACCGATCCTAAGTCACGTAAACGCGTGGGGGCCCTTATGTTCCTGAAAGCCATGCCATCCTCCTCCTAACTAACGTGGAAAATAAATGGATCGAAAAGAGCTCTGCCGCTACACTCTGTCAACATGCTTTCTGTGATGCCTTGCGGCCGTCACAATGTCGTGCCATTCTTATGTAGTTTTCCCCGTTTGTCAAGGGGTGGGCCGCCAAATCAGCGACCAATTGTGCAAATTTTCACCCTTCCTGGAGGCGTTTAGCGGGACGGTACCGCGAAATCGCTATATGCATACCGAAGTGTGTTCCGCCATCTAGAGGCCGTGCTGATTCCGACCGGGATAAGCTTGGGATTCTCCCAGATCGCTTTTCATGGTGGACGGCCTCCGCCCAGACAGGTGGATGGCCGCCCCTCTACAGAATAGGACGTTCCACGTACGGGTTGCGGCAGGACCGCTCGAATTCGACAAACCGTCGGATTCATGTCTCGCGCCTGCGTGCCCAAATGCCCTGGGCGACCGCGGCTATGCCCGCAAGGACGGCGGTTCCGACGACGATCAGTATCACAATCGTCGTTGCGCCTATTCCGACCGGCTCCTGAACTGCCAGAGCCGTCTGGGGTTCCGCCGGCGGCTGACTCGGCGACACTGGGGCTGCCGGTACCGCCGGTGCGGGTGATACAGCGGTCGCCGTTGACTGAGGCGTTACATTTGGTGCCGGCGGAGCCGTCGTTTGAGCGACAGCGACCGTCGTCGAAATAACGGGCGCCGGTGTCAACGTCACTACCACCCTGACCGTCGGCGTGGGCACCGCCGTTGGCACTCTCGTCGCAGTAGGCGTGGGAGTTTGTGCCGCCGTTGGCGCGACGGTCACCTGCTCCTCTTCGGGCTCCGCTTCTCCCAGTACGCCTATAGCGTACACGCTGAAGTGGTCCAGCAATGTCACCAGACGTCCCGCCGCGGGCGGATTGGACTCGTACGTCACCGGTAGGACCTCCCATTCGCCCGTCTCGTCGTTCAACCATAGAACGGTCAGTCGCGAGGTGTCTCCTTCGACGAGATCCATATCCTCCTGAGTCAGCACAAAGGCTAACTCCACGGGTTCTGTGTAATCCACGGGACTCATCTCACCGTCGATCAGGGTGTTCAGCTCGATTGCGCGAACGATAAAGGTTCCGTCGGGCGCATCGGGCACGGATGCCACGTCGATGTTCCTGAGCTCCACTTCAACGTCACCAAATACTTCGTCGGGTAGCGCGCCTCGCGGTATCCTCACCTGTACTTGGCCGTTCGGCGTGACTATCTCCACCGTCTCGTTGTTGTCGATGGCCACCCTGGATTCTGAGATCACGCCTTGTACCGGTGGGCTCAGGATTACGAGGATAACTGGTACGAACTGCGGATCGTTCCTCGCTCGCCTGGCCGAAATCAGGATGCGTCCAGTATGAGTCCCCACATCCAGGCCCGACATATCCACGGGAATAGTGATATGCTCACGGTCATTTTTGGCATCGGATATGCCTTCGATGGGACTGGCGCCCAACCAGGAGACGTCCGTTTTAATCGTGAAGCGCAGTACGCTCCGGTTCCTTGTCGTGAAGACTTCGAAGATCTGTGGCTCAGGATTTCCTTCGCCCAACACCGCCGTGAACGTGAAAGACTGCGGTCTGAATCCGATATTAGGGCTGATTCTGACGCCACCGCCACCGCCACCGCCTGTTGTCGAGGTCTCCAGAACAACGACAATGATAGTGGCTTGTGCGATGACAGAAGTGTCGCCATCCTCGACAGTGCCAATGGCGGTCACCATGATTACGTAGCTTCCAGGCGCATTAGATATTGCGTTCCAGCCGATCGACGTTTCGTTGCCGGGGGAGATTGTACCTGCGGACTGTGTCTGTTCACTGCTTATGCCAATGCCTTCCGGCAGATGTAGGGAGGCCTCCACATCATTGATTATCGTATTGCCCGTGTTTATCAGCGCGACTTGTATATCAAAGGTTTCGCCGACGTCGACGGCTCCTTGAGCATTTAGCGAGAGCTCGAGGCTTTCGACACCGATTATTACCGTGGCGCCAACGCTAGAGCTTCCCACTCCACCATCTGCGCTGATATCACTAATCAACGGCGTGGTCGCAAGAAGGGACAAAAGGAGCAAAGCCCCAATCGCGGGCCTTAGCCGCAGCCTCATATATTTCAACATACGATTCATCTTGGTATTATCTTCGCGTTACGTTTATATCGAAGCGAAGGAACCGTCGGGCTAAGAAGCCCAGTATCACCAGCATCAGCAAGCCTAATACGATATAAGAATAGGGCGACGTATCGTTCATACGATGATAACCCCATACCAACGACCCGGTGAACACGTTGGAGGGACGCACGGTGAACGAAAGCTTGGTGGCGGCGGCCACACTGATTAGCGCTCCGCTCTGGCCCGACGGCACGGGGTACGCCTCCAGCAGGGCGAAATAGTCGCCCGACCGTGCGGCGACAGGCACGTGGACCCGGATGCCAACCGTGCCGTCCTCGCCTGGTTCCAGTCGAAACACGGGGGGATTAAAGGAGAACCAGTCCTCAGACGGTCGCATTTCGGGACGGTCTGCAAGATACGTAATCCTCAAAGAATAGTCGCTGGATTCGTTTCCCGTGTTGATTACGCCAACGGCAGGCAGATTGTAGATGCCGCCCGGCGCCAGGTCCTGGTCGATCTGAATGCTGCCGACGTTAATGCCAACCCCGGCTTGCGCCCAGGCGGCGCCCGGCAACAGGGCCAAGGCTACAATCAGCAAAGTCAGCGTAAGTCGATGCATTTCACGGCTCCATCAAGGTCCGGGTGTAACGGCTACGATGGTCACGGCCGCGGTGTATTCCGCCGAGCCGGTGGAGGATGTAGGCAGAGTCATCCGAAAGT